>VCAW01000136.1 GCA_013607775.1 Campylobacterota bacterium
TTCGTTTTTAGGTTTGCTCACAGCCTCCTAACTCTATAGGGTGGTAAGTTCATAAAGAATCAAACTTCCAGCCAGCGTTTCATAGGTGAGTTAATCTGACCTAAATTCAATAGGCTTACTTAGGTTATCAAGTAACAAGGAGAAAACAGATTGTTCATTCAGTGTCATTGACTGTGAATTGTTTAAGTGCTTACAACAAGCATCTATAAAGTAGCACAAACTTTTTACAACCAAATCCCTAGGGATTTGGTTGTAATGAATTATAGGAGGAGATTTATATGGTAAATACATATGGTAATCAAATTGAAAAAGTAACCTTTAATATTCCTGTTGAACTTAAAGAGCAAGTTGTAGCCTTAAAAGAAGAACTTCATGTCTCTCTTTCTACTATTTATAATGATGCTATAGTCCAATACTTGAAACAAAAAGAACTAGACAAGTGGCAAAAAGGTGTAAACTTGGCACTGGAAGATACATCTTATATGGCACTCACAAAAGAGATAGCTTCTGATGGTGGTGAAATATATGACTATTAGCCAAGGAGATATCTGGTTGGTGAAATTTTATCCTCAAGTAGGGTCTGAGATTTCTAAACTTAGACCAGCAGTGGTTATAAGTCATGATACGATAGGAAAACTACCTCTAAAAACCATTGTTCCTATTACTGATTGAAAGGCAAACTATGCATACTATCCGTGGATGATAGAGATAAAAAACCATAGCGACAATGGACTTTCAAAAATATCAGCCATAGACTGTTTTCAAGTCAAGAACTTTTCAAATGAACGACTTGTAAAAAAAGTTGGTAGGGTAATCAATCAATGCTACAAAAAATCCATCAAACTGTAGTTAAAACCTTAAATCCAAACTATACATTACTATAAATATCAGGGGAAAATATGAAAATAATTAGTGCAAACTTTATCTATACACCTGAGGGCTTTGTAGAAAATCAGGCAGTTGCATTTACTGACACCATCAGTCAGATTGGTAGTTTAGAGACATTGCAGGCAAGCTATCCAGAGGCAAAGCATATTCAAACTGAACCCAACTCAATACTCTTTCCAGGGTTTATCAACACCCATGTACATTTGGAATTTTCTTCTAACAAAACATCACTCAAATATGGCTCTTTTATGCCATGGTTATACTCTGTCATAGAACATAGAGAAGACCTTGTAGGCGAATGTGATAACAGTGTCATGATGGGTGAATGTGAAGCGATGATGCGTTCTGGTATCACAACATTTGGTGCCATCTCTAGCTTTGGTAATGAGCTTGAAGTGTGTGAAAATACCCCACAACGCGTAGTCTTTTTTAACGAACTTATAGGCTCAAATGCCCAATATGCAGATATGCTCTATGGTGACTTTATGGAGCGTGTAAAAGCCTCTATGTCCTGTAAACCTTCATCACGTATTACACCTGCAATTGCTATTCACTCACCCTATTCTGTGCATCCGATAATCTTACAAAAAGCTGTCAATGTTGCCAAAGAGCACAAGCTCCCACTCTCCGCACACTTTTTAGAGTCTCAGGCAGAAAGAGAGTGGCTTGAGCATGGAGAAGGTGAACTCAAAAGCTTCTTTAAAAAGTATTTTAGCACTGAGACACCAGTGACAAACATACAAGAGTTTATGTACGCATTTGACACCTACCCTACACACTTCACACACTGTGTACAGGCAAATCAGGTAGAGCTGGACTATTTGGCACAAAAAGGGCATAGCATTGCCCACTGTCCTCGAAGCAACCGTTATTTGGGTTGCGGAAGACTGCCTATAGAAAATCTAAAACTTCCGTTCACCGTGGCTACCGATGGTCTAAGTTCCAATGATTCACTCAATATTTTTGATGAACTAAGAGCTGCTCTACTTCTGCACAATGACATACCTATACAGGAACTTGCCATCAATCTACTCAAAACGGTCACCTCAGATGCAGCAGATGTATTGGGACTAAACTGTGGTAAGATAGAGGCAGAGAGAGCTGCAGATTTTGCCATCGTAACACTCAGAGAAGCACCTAAACGCCATGAAGAGATAGCACTATGGAGCATCTTGCATACGAAAGAAGTCTCAGCACTTTACATCGAAGGAGAACAATATGTTTAAAGCCATTGGCAACACTATCAAATGGATAGGACAACACTTTATGGGGATGCTCTTTTTACTCATCGCCTTTGTAGTACTCATGCCATCCTCTACCACACAGCTTAAAACAGCAAACCTCCAAGAGATTAAACTTGCTGGTCCCATCATGTCAGCAGATGCCATACTTAAAGAGATAAAAGCTGCACAAAAAGACAAGAACATCAAAGGGGTACTGCTTAATGTAGACTCTCCAGGTGGCTCTGTCCCTCCTTCTATAGAGATAGCCTATGCGATAAAAGAACTCAAAAAGCATAAACCTGTCATTGCCTATGCTTCAGGTATCATGGCAAGCGGAAGCTACTATGGGTCAATCTATGCAAACAAAATCATCGCCAACCCTGGTGCCATTGTAGGCTCTATCGGGGTGATTATGGAGAGTGCCAATATCGAGGAACTTATGAATACCATTGGCGTGAAAACACAAATAGTCAAACAGGGTACATACAAAGAAGCAGGTACGCCTACAAGAGAGTGGACACCCCAAGAACGCGAGGAGCTTGAAACACTTACCAAGGACACCTATGATCTCTTTGTCTCAGATGTTGCAGAAGCAAGAGGTTTAGAAGTCAGTAAAGCTAAAATGTATGCAGATGCCCATATCTTTTCTGCCAAACGTGCAAAAGAGGCAGGACTCATCGATGAGATAGGGGTTATAAGTACAGCCAAGGCTGACTTAGCTAAACTTGCCAAAGTGAAAAAACCTGAATGGAAAGAGAAAGATAAACTGGAAAGTTTTGTAGAACAGTTTGCTGCAAAAAGTATGATGCAGTTACGTTCAGCCTTTTATGGACTTAAAGCAACGCTTTAACGTTAAATACAACGCGTCTCTTATCTCCAAAGGAGAGGCTTATTTTTGAGGCATACCTGCTCTTTGGAAAGTGTATCTTTAATGTATTTTGGTCTAAGAATGTGGCTTTTGCCTCTCCTCTTAGTCTATAGTTTTTGAGTAAATCTTTACGATGGTTCGGTGCCATGTATAGGATGATACTCTCCCCTGCACTTACCTCTAAAGTTGTACTGTTTTTAGAAATTCTATAGACTTTCTCTTTAAATGTCTGCGTATGAAACTGCCACTCTTTACGTATAGGTACTCCATCTACACTTGCTTCAAACACTGTAGTATAGGTACTTTCATACTCAAGTCTTGCCAAAGGCATCAACGCAAATTCATACCTTGTAAAAATATGATTTGGATCATTTTTTGCTTGAAGGATTTTTGTTTTTTTAATCTCATTTCCATCGTTATCATAGAGTCTAAATGATTTTAACTTAACATCTTTTACCAAAGCAGGATTAAACTGGATAGAAACAGGAAACCCACTGACATCATATTTCGGTAAAGGATCGGGAGACTCATTGTAAAATGCAGGAGAGACCTCTTTCTGCCCCTCATAAGGATAGAGTACCATTTTACTATTGTGTAAGGCAATAGATGATTTTTCCTTTTCAAAAATACTCTGGGGTATCATATGTGCAGCATCTCTACAGACACCTTTTATATAATAGGTACCATTTTTGAGTCTGTATTTTTTCTTACAAAGTTTTTCCAAAGTAGATGCACCCAAATCATAGACACGGGTTTTCTTTACATGCTTTCTTTTCTTTGTACTAGCAAAACCTATCCCTATCTCATCTTTATCAAAGTTCAAAAACACAAAACGATGGTAAATCGCAGCAAAAAGTGTATCAATAGAAGCTTTGTCTGAATCTGTATTGGTCGAGATATTTTCCATCACTATCGAAGAGGAATAACCTGCTTTTAAAACCCTTTGCGATGGGCTATATCCTGTATAGTATTTTTGACCTTTTCTTTCATAATGTCCTGTTTGTTGATGGCGTATCAGATATTTGGCATGTGAAGTTGCAGCTTTGTTAAGTACCCTGTTGCTATGTAAAGCTATAAGTCCTGTATGGTTGCGAAGTGCATTGAGATAGGGTAACCCCTTTTGTAATTCCCTGGCAAAGACAGAAGTACAAAAGAGTATAACGAAAAGGAGTACCCGTAGAAAAAGAAAAGTCTTAGATGGCATTTGCTGCTTGAATAAAGTCTTCTGCCACACTCACAGGATCTTCTAACCCAATAGAAACCCTAATAAGTCCTTCATGTACACCTAAGAATTTACGTGCATCTTCGTTGAAGTCTGAGTAGATAGTGCTTGTCATGTGCAAGGCAAGTGTTCTGTTGTCACCAATGTTCGCTGTCATGATAACAAGTTTAAGTGCATTAAGTAACTTGAACGCTCGCTCTTTTGTACCACAGTCTATACTCAGCAGTGGTCCACACCCTTGCGAAAAGTCTGAAAGGCAACGCGCATTGTCTGGACTTGAAGGCAATGAGGGGTGATTGACGCTCACCCCTTCTGGAAACTTTTCATCGAGTAGTGCAGCAACTTTCTCTACATTTTGGTTGATACGTTCAACACGTAATGAGAGAGTTTCAAGCCCTATCATCGTCATAAATGATCCAAAAGCATTGGCTGTCATACCATAGTCACGGATAGCTCTTTTTTTACAAATAGGTATAAAGGCTTTTTTACCCATCTTTTTGACGATTTTATGTAAGTCTTTATACTTTTCATTCAGAAGTTTGTCACCCTCACTTTTGACTTCTCTAAATACTGCTACACCACCAAGTGCCGCAGAGTGTCCAGACATATTTTTCGTACTGGAATGCACAACGATGTCTGCTCCCATCGTCAAAGGACGTAAAAGTATTGGGGTTGCAGTATTGTCTATCATCACAACAGTTTCATACTGATTACAAAGATCAATGATACGTTGTACATCTGGAAGTGTAAGACTTGGGTTACCTACAGACTCGAAAATAACCATTTTAACACCTGATTTAAGTGCATTTTCTATATGTTCAAAGTCATTTACTTCACAAAAGCTGTTGGTTACACCAAAACGTGCGAGTGTTTCGTTGACCAAGGAGTATGTTCCTCCAAAGAATCCACCAATACAAAGTAGTTCATCACCAGCATTTAAAAAGGCTGTACAAACCATAGAGATAGCACCCATACCAGAAGAGGTAGCGATGGCACCAAAACCACCTTCAAGTTGGGCTACAATGCTCTCTAGTTTACCATTTGTAGGGTTCCCCACTCTTGCATAAAGCGGTTTATTGACCGTAGCACCAAAAATACCTTCTGCTTCTTGGGCATTTTGATATCCAAAAGCAGCAGATGGGGTAATCGTTTGTGCGATAGGCCCTACTCTGTTTCCTACAGTATGGACAAGTTGCGTGTTATAAAAATCAAAATCTATTGGGTCGTTCATATTCTAATATTCCTATATTGAAAAGTTAAGTGTTTGCGTGGCTTTAAGTTCGTAGTTTTTAAGTTCGGAAAGTGGGATTTCAAATGCTTTGGAAACATTTGTTTTTAGGTCATCCCAAAAAAGTTTGAGGGCTGGATTGTCATTTTGTGAAATATCTGAAAATATATCTGCTTCAAGCACAACAACAACATCTTTAAGGGTGATGTCTTTTAAAGGACGTGCCAATTTATAGCCGCCATGCGCACCTTTGACACTGAGCAGTAAACCTTGTTTTTTTAGCTCTAAAAGTATCTGCTCTAAAAAGTTTTGGGGGATGTTTGCATTGCCTGCAATCTCTTTTATCTTGAGTACAGTACCTTCTTGTGCTGCACCCAGTTCATGGAGTGCCGCTATAGCATAAATTGTTTTACTTGATATTCCTACCATTGCTTAAAAAACCTTTTCCAATCTGAATTGCGTAGTATATCTTACATCCTATACAAAAATCGAATAATGTTTCAAGTAATGCACAAATTAATAAAATAATGGTAATTGCTGTAGCAAATGTTGTAAATCCTGCTGCATAAAAAACGACTAGGAACAACGATGTGACCAAACCTAAGTAAAGTGCAAAACGTTTTGGAGATTCATCACACAGCTTTGGTGCAATTCCCCATCCCTCTAATACAAATTTTGCGATAAGGTGAAAAGGGCTTAACTGTGGTTTTCTAAGTGTTCTCATCAAAAAATCAAATAACAGTACAAAAGCAAAAGCGCTCTCTTTAGTAATAAGTAAGATAATTGTGAATAACGCAACTTGAAAGGAGATTACCCTTACCATATTGGAATCAACTCTTCTTGTTGAGATGGGACATACTTGAGCCATGTTGATTCCTTTGGACGGGATAATTGTGCAAACTAAGTAGCACCTCTAAAGACCCTAGAGGGATTTACTAACACTGAACATTTTTTAGCTTTTTATTAACAATATAGGGGAGACAACAAATCACTAAAAAATGTACAATGCCCTTGTCCAAAAATGTAAATTTCTATGGTTTTTACAAGTGCTCATTTAATTTATGAGGGTATTCTAACAGAAAGTATTTTAATTGTCAAGTAAATCTATAGGTTTTATGATAAATTTTTAATTTTTTAAAAAAATATTGCTGTAAACGACGTATATAAGGACTTATATAGAAGAAAAATTAATATCTAGTGATATTGTCATATATAGTATCATAGCTTTTTTATAGAACATCTATTATAAAAAACTAGAATGTGCACACTATGTACACGTATTTAAACTACAATCTTATAGAACCCGCTGATAAACCTAGGCATTCACAATGAGTTTTGCAAATGTAAGGTTGTGCAAGAGATTTATGAGTCCTAGCCATAGCTAAGACGAAGTAAATATCTTGTGCAAGATTGCGTTTGCAAAGCCCACCCTTCGGGCATCACTAGCTTTTGTCTAGGCTAGTGATGTTGTGAACGCCTAGGTTTATCAGAGGGTTCTATTATCATAACAAGGAGAGACTATGCGCATCATACTTATTACTGCACTAACACTATGTATTGTCCAGGCACAGAGTATAGATCAACTCATTCACACAGCACTCAAAAATCATCCCTCACTACAAACGATTGAACATCGTATTTCTGCGATGGATGAAAAGATTTCACTTTCTCAAAATTTTGCAAACCCTGATTTGTCATTAACAATCAATGATATGCAGTTTGGTGACCCATTTAGTAGAGATTTAGAACCAATGCAATATCAAGCGGTACAATTCAAACAGAAGTTTCCATGGTTTGGAAAATTAGATGCCAGAAAATCATACACAGAGGCACAAAAAAATGTCATCTTGGACTCTTATGATGCAGCAAAAGTAAAACTTGCAGAAGAGATACGTATGACTGCCTATAGCATTAAAGAGATTGAGACACGTATCGATATTGTACAAAAGTACATTGATGTATCAAAACAAAACATTAAACTCTATACCTCTTATGCTTCTACAGACAGTAAAAGTCACATTAACAGTATGAATGCTTCTTTACTTCTTACCAAAGTTAAAATAAAAGCTGCTAATTATAAAGCCATACTCAAAAGCCAAAAAGCAAAACTTAAATATCTTGTACAGGGAAATATCAAAGCAGTCTCCACCTCTTTAAAAATGAAAAATCCTAAAAGTATTCAGTATTACCTTTCTAAAATTGAGGAAAATCCCATCTACCATATGAGCCTCTCTAAAAAAGAAGTAGCATCAGCAAATGAAACACTACAAGATTTGGATACCATGCCTGACCCTTATGTCAAAGCTGGTTATTTTAACAGACAAAACTACAATGATTATGCAAGTATCTCCATAGGCGCATCTATTCCTATCTATGGTAGTGAGAAATTAAAAACAGAAGCTGCACGTAAAGAGGTGTTGCATCTACCAGTGCATCACTGGATTATAAAAGTTCATTATATAGTGAGATAGAAACGATGTATGCCAAGCTTACAGAAGCACATACGATTTATTATATCTTACATACAGAAACGCTACCACAGCTTGAGCATATGTTTGAACTCACACAAGCAAGCATCCAAGAAGGTGGTGACCTCTTTGCCTATACAAATCTACTTGAACAAAAATTAGACCTAGAAGAACAAAGTACCTCTATTCAAGCCGAATACTTCAGAACTGAAGCCAAACTCAAATCCCTCATTGGAGAAATATAATGACTAGCACCATCAAACTCTTAACCCTCTGCACCTTTTTACTCAGCCTTTCATCAGCCAAAGAAAATACTATGGAAAGTGCCATGAAATGTGAATCAGGTAAATGTAGCTCAGGGGCTACTGCCACAGCTAAAAAAGTACCCAAAAAACTTGTAGATAAAAAAACCTGTAGATGAAAAAGAAACTGCCGATTCTAAGAATCAAAATAAATCTTCTGATACAGACATGAAAAACATGACAAAAACATCTGAAAAGCAAAGATCAAAGCCAACACATCCAACAGTGAAACAACTATTTAATGTAACAGTAACAACCGTAGAAGAACGTAATACTGCAAAAGAGCAGGTAAATTATGGGTATATCGTGGCAGAAGACTCTGCAAAAGTCGATGTGCTTACCTGGTACGATGGTTTTGTGGTAGAGTTATATGCCGATACACTTTACAAAAAAGTAGAAAAAGGTGATGCACTTGTAAAAGTATATTCGCCTGAAGTCTATAAAGCAAAACAAGATTACCTTAACTCTATTCAATACAATATGAAAACGTCCATGCCAGAGATGCTCAGAAGTTCAAAAACAAAACTCAAACTCCTAGGTATAAGTGAAAAAGAGATTAGTGAGATTGCAAAAACACATAAAGCTGATATGTATACTACTGTATATGCTCCAATATCTGGATGGATATTTGAAAAAACATCAATGACGGTGCATCATTTAATGCAAAAAAAAGACTCTTTGAGATTGTCAATCTTGAAAAAGTTTGGATGGAAGTGGAACTCTACCAAAAGGAACTTTCTGTCTTAAATACACTTTCACACTTTACTGTAAAAGTAAAAGGTGTAGATAAAACATACGATGCTAAAAAAACACTACTCTACCCAATGCTTAATCCTAAAGAGGCAACTGCCACACTCCGTTTAAGTGTAGATAACAAAGATGAGTTACTTAAACCTGGTATGTATGCCAAAGTACATGCCATGGCAAAAATGCATTCTCGTCTTGTCATCCCAAGAACCGCTGCTATGCGCAAAAATGGTACATGGTATACCTTCTTAGCCACAGACTTTAAGGGAGAGTATGAACCATTGGAGATTAAAGTGCAACCTTTAGATAACAAATATTTTGAAGTACTCTCTGGCTTACATAAAGGAGATACTATTGTCAACAATGCTCTCTTTATGATGGACTCTGATGCACAAATTAACAGTATCTATTAGGAGTTGAACAATGATTGAAAAACTTATAGCCTTTAGTGTCAAAAACCGTTTTCTAGTCCTTATGACCACCCTCTTTCTCATCTTGGGTTCAGTCTGGGCGATGAAAAACACACCTCTAGATGCCCTACCTGACCTCTCTCCTCCACAGGTGATTGTGCAGATTACATGGAAAGGACAGAGTCCTGAGATTATTGAAGATCAAGGGACATACCCTTTGGTATCTCAATTTCTTGCTATTGCAAATATTGAGACTGTCCGTGGGTTTTCAACCTATGAAAATAGACTGATTTATATCATCTTTAAAGAAGGCACGGACCTTTATTGGGGTCGTACACGTGTGCTTGAGCAGTTGGCATCCATACAGAGTCAACTTCCTGCAAGTATGGAAGTAGAACTTGGACCTGATGCATCTGGAGTTGGCTGGGCGTATGAATATGCACTAACATCCAAAACCAAAACACTGAGTGAGTTACGTACCATTCAAGACTATTACTATAAATATGCACTCATGGGTGTAGATGGAGTTTCTGAAGTTGCCACGATAGGAGGTTTTGTACCAACCTATCAAGTTACCATCAATAATGATGCACTTGTTCAATATAACCTCTCTATTAAAGATGTTACACGAACATTGAGAGAAAATAACAATGATACAGGTGGACGGATTGTCATTCAAAATGGTTTTGAGTGGATGGTACAAGCCAAAGGATATTTGAAAAACCTAGATGAAATAGCCAAATTAGTGGTTACCACTAAAAATGGTGTCCCACTGACTCTTGGCGATATCGGCCGTGTAGAGATGGTACCAGCTGCCAGACGTGGTATGGCAGATTTGAATGGTGAAGGTGAAGTCGTAGGTGGTATTGTTATGGTACGTTATGGTGAAGATGTCTATGCTGCCATTAACCGTATTAAAGAGAAAATGAAAGAGCTTAAAGTTGACGATGTAGATGTCGTGACAACCTATGACCGCTCAGAACTTATCGAAGCCTCTGTCGAGACACTACAACACACACTGATTGAAGAGAGTGTGATCGTTGTGATTATCATCGGTTTGTTCCTCATGTACTTTCGCTCGACACTCATTATGTTCATTGTCTTGCCACTGACGATTGCCCTACCATTCTTGCTTATGAAGCTTTTTGGTATAGGCTCTAACATAATGAGCCTAGGAGGTATCGCTATAGCCATAGGTGCCATGGTGGATGCCTCCATAGTGATGATAGAAAATGCCCACAAATCCATACACAAAGAGGAGGCAAAGAAAGGTGCCCCACTTGATAATGCTGAGCGTATCGCCGTCATAGTCAAGTCATCACAGCTTGTGGGTCGACCTATTTTCTTTGCTTTGGCACTGGTTGTGGTCTCATTTTTACCTATCTTTGCACTTAATGGTCAAAAAGGACTGCTGTTCTCTCCACTAGCATTTACTAAAACTTTTGCGATGACAGCAGGAGCCTTACTTTCAGTGACCTTGGTACCGGTACTAATGATATTTTTTGTGCGTGGACACATCATTCCAGAGTCAAAAAATCCACTGAATCGTTTTTTTATCTGGTTGTATCATCCACTTTTAACCTATGGGTTAAAACTTAAGTACTGACCTTACGGACTTTACAA
>VCAW01000137.1 GCA_013607775.1 Campylobacterota bacterium
TCAAAGATCCTAATAATCTTTGACAACCAAACATAAGTTTTTGATTGAACAAATTAAACAAATCGCGTCTTTTTGTGTTGTTGAAGATGCACTGTGAGGTTACATCTTCTATACTCTGAAAGGAGGTGATCCAACCGCAGGTTCTCCTACGGTTACCTTGTTACGACTTCACCCCAGTCGCTAATTCCACCGTGGAGGGTAGCCAGTTTAGCTTCCCCGCTTCGGGTGAAATCAACTCCCATGGTGTGACGGGCGGTGAGTACAAGACCCGGGAACGTATTCACCGTAGCATAGCTGATCTACGATTACTAGTGATTCCAGCTTCATGTAGTCGAGTTGCAGACTACAATCCGAACTGAGACCAGGTTTATAGATTTGCTCCACCTCGCGGTATCGCGTCTCACTGTCCTGGCCATTGTAGCACGTGTGTTGCCCTAGCCGTAAGGGCCATGATGACTTGACGTCGTCCTCACCTTCCTCCTCCTTGCGAAGGCAGTCTCACTAGAGTCCTCGGCCGAACCGTTAGTAACTAGTGACGAGGGTTGCGCTCGTTGCGGGACTTAACCCAACATCTCACGACACGAGCTGACGACAGCCGTGCAGCACCTGTAAATTAGCTCCCGAAGGCACCTCTGTATCTCTACGGAGTTCTAAAATATGTCAAGGCTAGGTAAGGTTCTTCGCGTATCTTCGAATTAAACCACATGCTCCACCACTTGTGCGGGTCCCCGTCTATTCCTTTGAGTTTTAATCTTGCGACCGTACTCCCCAGGCGGAATGTTTAATGCGTTAGCTGCATCACCGAAGACACTAGGCCCCCGACGACTAACATTCATCGTTTACTGCGTGGACTACCAGGGTATCTAATCCTGTTTGCTCCCCACGCTTTCGCGCCTCAGCGTCAGTAGTGTTCCAGAAGATTGCCTTCGCTTTTGGTATTCCTAGTTATCTCTACGGATTTTACCCCTACACAACTAATTCCATCTTCCTCTCCCACACTCTAGCTAAATAGTTTTGGATGCAGTTCTACGGTTGAGCCGTAGGCTTTCACATCCAACTTAAATAGCCGCCTGCGCGCGCTTTACGCCCAGTGATTCCGAGTAACGCTTGCACCCTCCGTATTACCGCGGCTGCTGGCACGGAGTTAGCCGGTGCTTATTCATATGGTACCGTCATTATCTTCCCATATAAAAGGAGTTTACGCACCGAAATGTGTCATCCTCCACGCGGCGTTGCTGCATCAGGGTTTCCCCCATTGTGCAATATTCCCCACTGCTGCCTCCCGTAGGAGTCTGGACCGTGTCTCAGTTCCAGTGTGGCTGATCATCCTCTCAGACCAGCTAGGCGTCATAGGCTTGGTAGGCTCTTACCCTACCAACTACCTGATACCATATAGTCTCATCCTTCAGCGAAAAGACATTTCCCAATTACTTTTACAGTAAAAGGAGTATGGGGTATTAGCTACCGTTTCCAGTAGTTATCCCCCTCTGAAGGGCAGATTAACTATACATTACTCACCCGTCCGCCACTTAGCTGACACTCTAGCAAGCTAGAGCCGTTCTCGTTCGACTTGCATGTGTTAAGCACGCCGCCAGCGTTCACTCTGAGCCAGGATCAAACTCTCCATTAAAAATGAAATGGTTTGAACCATTTGTCAGAATCACTTATTGTATTTCTATAATAAGTTTCTTCTATCTACTTTTTTAAAAAGTAGTAAAATTAAAACTCAAATAGACGTTGATTTGTTTACTTATATTTGGTTGTCAAAGATCATTCAATAACACTCTTTCTAGCAACTCGCTAGCCGTCCATGTGTTGTTGGACGCGTATTATAGCACCGAACTTATTACTTGTCAAGGGTTTTTCGAGAAAATGTGCAAATTTGTTGAAAAAAAATATTTACTTACACTATATATAATTTTATCACTTATTTTTAAGCATTTACACCTATAATAACTCTAATTATAATTTAAAAGGCTCATAATGCGATTCACTACTTTCTCTACTTTCCTCTTTTTCATCTCAGCATGTTCCTCTACTCCTGATATATCTTTAGTGAATGAAACAGATACAGAACAAAAAATACTCTCTAACCAGTCAGCTGCATATCAAGCACAAGATGAGTATAAAAAGCTACAGGCGCAGAGAGAAAAAGAGTAATATCGCACATTAACCTTAGATTAATCTCTCTGGACTATACTCTTCTCATTATTACATAGATTAGAAAGGATTCTTATGGCTTTATACGATAGAGACTATACAACATCGACACAAACGGATTATGTACAAGAAGGTGCTTCTGTTAGTTTTATGAAGACAACATACCAACTATTGGCAGCAAGTATGATTGCAGCGGCGGCAGGTGCTTATGTTACTATGCCTTATGCAGAGACAGTGATGCAATACAAATGGTTTATTTTTGGCTTTGAGCTCTTTATGCTTTTTGTAGGATTAGGGATGACAAGAAATAAGCCTGGATTAAACCTTGCAGCACTCTTTGTCTTTACTTTTGTTACTGGAGTATCACTTGTACCACTTTTAGCCCAACTCATAGGTATGGGGAATGGTGCAGTCATTGGTAATGCATTTTTAATGACTTCTGTACTTTTTGGTGCACTTAGTCTTTTTGCCATCAATTCAAAATCTGACTTTTCAAGCTGGGGTAAACCTCTGTTTATTACACTGATTGTGGTCATCATTGCTTCATTGGTAAATTACTTTATCTTACAGAGTCCAATGATGCATATCATTATTACAGCAGGTATATTACTTCTGTTTTCAATATTTACTATTTATGATACACAAAATATCGCAAATGGTGCCTATGATTCACCTGTAGATGCAGCTGTATCACTTTACATTGACTTTTTGAATATGTTTACCGCACTATTGCAAATTCTTGGTATCTTTGGTGGAGACGATTAATCAACATCCTTCTCTTCACTTGCTAACTAGCGAGTGAAGTTGCTTCTACAAAGAGAACTTCAAACTCCAAATAATCTAAGGGGTATATCTCCATTAATTTTTTCACCTGCTTATAACTCAATTGTTTCTCTCCACCACTCACACCGGATTTTTTAATGTATCGAAACATATCTCGTACTGTCTTGAACTCAAGTCTATAGGATTGAAGCGTAAATGTTGCCTTATAATAGCATTCAATAACCTCTTGCAGTTGCTCTTTTGTATAGATAGGAGACTCGATGCCCGCTGTAAGATGCAGGGTATGAAAGGTACCTGAAGTAAAAATGGCAAAATGTGCTTCTCTCGCAAGAGAAGCGAGATGTGAAAAAACAAAATCTAAATCTTTACTCCACTGTAATGCAGAAGCTGAAAAAAGTGTGGCCTCTTCTTTTTTTAAACTAACATGTTGATACGCTTCTGGTGTATTAAAATCAGCATGAATTTTTTGTATTTTTTCATCATTTGGGTGAATAGCTAACATCTCTTTCGAACTATCTAATGCCATAAAGGTATCATAGGAAATTTTTTGTTCTTGAATATTGTGATACACCGCCCCACTACCGCAACCAAGGTCAATAATATTCCGATAATGATTTGTAGAAAGTCCGGAAATCAATCTCTTTGCTACTTCTGCTTGAATCATATTATGCTGATCATATTGATGGGCAAAACGAGAAAATTCATTCATTGCATTTGACATTTATTTCTCCTTTCCATACTGCGTTTTCAGCTAGTTTTTCTAGCTTCATCACTGTTTCAAACTTTTTTGGGTATAATCGCCGAAATTATACCCAAATATTCGTTTGGAACTAACGCATAAAAAAGAGGCAACTATGACATCAACACTTTTAATCGTACAAATTGTACTGGCTATACTTATCACCATCTCTGTACTTCTTCAAAAAAGTTCAAGCATTGGATTGGGTGCCTACAGTGGAAGCAATGAATCTGTATTTGGAGCAAAAGGACCAACAGGTTTCCTTGCAAAAGCAACATTTACACTTGCATTTCTTTTTATTGTAAACACATTGGCTCTTGGATACCTCTATACTGCATCAAACTCCGCTTCAGTCACAGATAGCATTGTGCCTGAAAATAATGCCGCTATACCTGCTACGCCAACAAACAGTGCACCATCAGCGCCAGCTACACCAAGTACAAAATAAAACATTTCATAAAGAAGACCATTTGTCTTCTTTATCCCTCTTCATTTCATACCTATTCTCTACACCCCTAAATACATAACAAGGTAAAAAAGGGTAAAATCTGCCTAATATTATCCTAAAGGAATACGTATGACAAGTGAAATTTTTGAACAAACCAACGAAAACATGGAAAAAAGTATCGAAGGACTCAAAAGAGACTTCGCAACACTCAGAACAGGGAAAGTTACAACTGGTATTGTAGATAATATCAAAGTTGATTACTATGGTACAATGACAGCACTTACCCAAGTAGGAAATGTTATTGCTACAGATGCAACAACCATTAGTATTACCACTTGGGAAAAAACACTTCTTCCTGTCATAGAAAAAGCTATTCAGGAAGCAAATATTGGTGTAAATCCTAACAATGATGGAGACTTTATTAAACTCTTTTTCCCGCCTATGACCTCTGAGCAAAGACAAGAAATTGTAAAACAGGCCAAAGGTATGGTGGAAAATGCCAAAGTTGCCATTAGAAATGTAAGAAAAGATGGTAACGATAAGATCAAAAAACTTGAAAAAGAGAAAGAGATTAGCGAAGATGAGTCTAAAAAAGCACAAGAGCAGATTCAGAAACTTACAGATGAGCATGTAGCTAAAATTGATGAGGCTTTCAAGGTAAAAGAAGCTGACATCCTCAAGGTATAAGTATGAATGTTGAACAAGTTTACAAAGATGCCAATGCACTACTTGATGGACATTTTCTTTTAGCGAGCGGAAATCACTCTAGTCGCTACCTGCAGAGTGCAAAAGTCATGGAGTACCCTAAAAAAGCTGCTCTTCTCACTGATGCACTGGCTACCATGATTCGTGATGCAGGGATAGAAGTAGACACCGTATGTGCACCTGCACTTGGTGGGGTTTTAACTGGGTATGAACTTGCACGATCTTTAGATGTACGTTCTATCTTTGTTGAAAAAGATGGTGAAGGCGGTATGGTGTTACGCCGTGGATTTGAGATAGCCCAAGGTGAAAAAGTGATTATCTGTGAAGATATTATTACCACTGGTGGTTCTGCACTTAAAGCAGCCAAAGCTATAGAATCATTAGGTGGAGAAGTGGTTGCTTTTGCTTCTCTTGCCAACAGAGGATTTTGTAAGCGAGTCAATGGAAATGACACCGCAAAAGCAGAATGTGCATTACCAGAGGGAACACCTCTTTTTGCACTTGATGACTTTACTTTTGAGATATATGCACCTGAAGATTGTCCACTTTGTAAAGAAGGAAAATCAGAGGCAATTAAACCCGGAAGTAAAAGCTAAGCCTCTATCTCTCTTTTGTAAAGATAAGGCATTTACCTTATCTTTACACTCTCCATACGATAGCACAACTTTTCACATCTATATCGGTCTTACGCGGTTTCATTGTATAGGTTTCTATCTCACAATTATCTACATTATACTTTTCACTCAGTGCATCTATCTTATCTTCCAGTTCATACTCTAAAGCTTCTATATCATCCTGAATGGCAACCATACGTTCTTCTGCACGACTCATATCACCACGCTCTTTGAGTATCTTGCTACCTTTACTTACGGCACGTCCTATTTTTGTTGGACTACTGCGTCCAAATAGTGCACCTAGCACAGCTATTCCTACTTCTATCATCGAAGATGTTGAGTCTGAAGACTCTTTTTCGACTCGTTCTTTGGCTTTGCTTAGTCTGGATAGGAGTGTTTTTTCTTTGTGGGCTAGTCGGTTAACTCCTCCTTGTTCCATTTATAACCATAAGTAACATTTTTCTCAGTTACAGGAGCCGTTGAAACGGCTTGCTCTAGAAGTCTTCTAAATACAAGACCTCTGTGTTTTGATAATCTACGATT
>VCAW01000138.1 GCA_013607775.1 Campylobacterota bacterium
AAAAGGGAACTTTCAATATTGACAACTCTAAGCCACATTTTAGATAGGTTTGAAGATATCTTAGGTAGAATGGTTCTCATAAAAAGCCTTATAGTTTTTTTGATAAAGTTTTAATGTTTGTTGTAAAGTATTATAACATTTATCGAGGTCTAAAGGTTTTTTTGAAATTTAATTTAGCTTAAATTGTGGGTTGTTTTTGGTAATCTGCAAGTGGCTCTATTAAATAGCAAAGAATTTCTCCCTTTTTATCTGTTTATGAACAGAATATATACGTATAAGTAATAAAAGTATATACCCTTCAAATAAAATGGAGCTGATATATTTGTGTAAATATGGGCAAAGGAGTGCCCATTTTTTATGCTTTTTCTGCCATCTCTTTACTTACACCCATAAAGTGCTCATAGTTTTCTGCGTAGTTGTCGAAGTTTTCTTCTAGCATGAGTCTGTACTGTTCGGTAAAGAATTTAAGTACTTCTTCTTTCTCTTTTTTCATATCTTCACCACTTTTGAAGCCTGCAGCTGTTACCCATGCATTAAAACGAGATGCCGCATACATGAGTTAGTTACTTGCGAGTCCTGGGTGTACTTGTGCGTTTACGTGTCCGTTAGCTAGAGCGATATGCGCATCGGCTCTTTTGAAGAATTTATCATCTGTTTGGTTTTGTTGTGTTTCTGACATTTTTGTTGTCCTTAGTATTTTTGGAGTTATTGTACATTTATTTCGCTATAATTCGAGCATATTACATAGAAGGACATCCCATGACAAACGGTGATAAACTTAAAAACCTACTTGAACTTGAAATTATTCCAGACTTAGAAGCAGCGATAGATGAGCTTTTTTCAGCCATAGACAAAGCAAAAACTGCCTCTACGACACAAAAAGAAGACTTAGAAGAGATGCGTGAAATGCGTACGGAGTGTTTCGCCATTCTTGAAGAACTAGGACGTAATGAGTTAGAAGAAGATGAGATAGACGAGCTTCTTGCTGAACTTGTTGAAATGAAAACAGAAGAAGACGCGTAGGGTGGGATTTCCCACCAAAATGACGTAGGTGGATTAATCCACCTACGTCATTTTATAATCCCTTTCTCACAATCTCCACAGCTTTTACCATATTGATTAGACTAGGTTTTACCTCTTCCCATTTACGGGTTTTGAGTCCACAGTCTGGGTTTATCCAAAGTTGCTCTTTTGGAAGTACCTCTAAGAGTAACTTAATTTGGGCTACTATCTCTTCAACACTTGGTATGCGTGGAGAGTGAATGTCATAGACCCCAGGCCCTACCTCTTGTTTGTATCCAACTTCTTTAAAAATTTTGAGTAACTCATTGCCAGAACGTGTGGTCTCTATGGAAATAACATCGGCATCCATCGCTTCAATGGTTCGAATGATGTCATTAAATTCAGAGTAACACATGTGGGTATGTATCTGTGTCTCTTGTTTGGCAGTCGATACTGAGATTTTAAAGTCTCTTACCGCCCAGCTTTCATAGTTTGCAATATTTTCAACTCTAAGAGGATAACCCTCTTTAAAGGCAGCCTCATCGACTTGTATCATCTTAATACCAGCATTTTGCAAGTCATCTACTTCATCACTCAGTGCCACAGCAATTTGTTTTGATACATCACCTCTAGCAATATCATCACGTACAAATGACCAGTTGAGTATAGTGACTGGCCCTGTGAGCATACCTTTTATAATTTTGGCTGTTTTAGATTGCGCGTAGGTCATCCAGTCAACTGTCATAGGTTTAGGACGAGAGATGTCACCATAGATAAACGGTGGCTTTACACAACGGCTTCCGTAACTCTGTACCCAACCATTTTGACTAAAGCTATACCCGTCAAGTTGCTCTCCGAAGTACTCTACCATATCATTACGCTCAGGTTCTCCATGCACAAGCACCTCAATCCCACACTCCTCTTGAAAGGCAACACATTCGTCGATGTAGTTTTTCATCTCTTGCTCATACACCTCTTTGGAGATAGCACCTTTTTTAAAGTCTGCTCTTGCTTTACGTACTTCAGGAGTTTGTGGAAATGATCCTATGGTTGTTGTAGCCAAATCTTTATAACTCAAAAGCTCTTTTTGAAGTTTGATGCGTGTTTCGTAGTCACCCTCACGTTCAAGCTTGGAGAAATGGGAAACTCTATTTTGTACTGCTTGGTTGTGAATACGTGTAGAGTTTTTTCTTTTATGATTAGCTTTTTTATTGGCTTCGAGTGCCTGTGTCTCTTCTGCACTGAGTGTTTCGTTAAAAAAGAGTTTGGAGACCAAAGAGACTTCACTTAACTTCTCCACTGCGTAAGAGAGCCAGTTTTTGATTTCATCATCCATCTTTTCTTCGTATTTAAGTGTAAATGGTGTGTGTAGTAATGAGCATGAGCTAGAGACAATGATGTTCTCCTTTGGTACTTCTTTTGCGATGTTTTCTAAAAGAGAAGCTGTTTTAGTGATGTCATTTTTCCAAATATTTCTTCCATCTACCACACCAGTAATAAGTTGTTTACCACTCTTTGCAATGAGTGGCAAACTCTCTACATTTTTTTCTCCATATAGAAAATCAAGTCCCAGTCCCCAAACAGGTGTATGTACTAGCACTTTAGTGGCTTCATTGGAGTGTTCAAAGTAGGTAGTGACTATGATTTTAATGTTATCAGATACAGCACAAAGTGCATCATAACAAGGTTTGATAAGACTAAGTACCTTTGGCTCTACCCCTTTGACAAAAATAGGCTCATCTATCTGTATGGTAATTTTATCATCAAGTTTGGCTATCTCTGCGAGTAATGCTTCATAAACAGGCAGTATTTTCCCAAACAATTCATAGGTATCTCCTCTGTCCACTCTTTTGGAGAGTCCTAAAAAGGTGATAGTCCCAATGAGATTGATTTTGGTTTTTATACCTAGTGCTTTTGCCTCTTTATACTCATTGAGTATCTTTTTAGCATTGAGTGCATAGCTGTCTTTCGGTGAGAGTTCTGGTACGATGTAGTGGTAGTTTGTGTTAAACCACTTAGTCATCTCCATTGCCACGGCATCTTTGTTCCCTCTGGCCATTGAGAAGTAGAGTTCTTCTGCTTCTAGGCCTTTAAATCTTTGAGGTATTGCCCCTAAAAGTACAGCTGTATCAAGCATATTGTCATACAATGAAAAGTCATTGGATGCGATGAAGTCAATACCTGCATCTTTTTGATAGTTCCAGTGTCTTGCTTTGAGTGTTGAGGCTACTTCTTCTATCTCTGCAAATGTTGACTTACCTGACCAATAAAGCTCCAATACTTTTTTTAATTCTCTCTGTTCCCCAATACGTGGGAATCCTACGATATAATTTTTTCGAGGAAAAATTTCTTCGAAACCGCTATTCGCTTTTTTTGACATAATTGTTCCTTTTTCATATGTATAATGAAAACCAAAACGTAGGGTGCTGTGCCCAACGGAAATGCCCTTGGGGTATGCCACAGCACTTTTATATATTTGCAAACAAGATAAAATTTTTATTGTATGCGCATTTTAAGGTGAGTTAGCAAACGCACCCTACAGATAAATGGTTAAAATAGTTTGTTGATAGTTTTTAAAATGAAAAAAGGTTTTGTGGAGGATGTACACCCGTACGTCTAAACGCATAAAATGTCGTATAGAAAGGACATCTCGGGATGTAGTGATTGAGAAGTAAAGCAAGTCTTGTTTTGAGTTTAAAGTAACAGTTACAATGACATGCTTTGGCTACAACCAAAGGAGATGCCACAACAGCATTAAACAGACGTGTAAATAGTGCAGGCATATTTTCTCCTTGGTTAAGGGCACCTCTAATAACCCTAGATACTCACAACATCACTAGCTTTTGTTTAGGCTAGGCACTCTTTTGAAACCCTAGCCGTAGCTAAGGTAAAAAAGAGTAACAACGCATAGGCGAAAGATAGTGATGCCCTATGGGTGGGCTTTGCAAACGCAATCTTGCACAAGATATTTACTTCGTCTTAGCTAAGGCTAGGACTCATAAATCTCTTGCACAATCTTACATTTGCAAAACCCATTGTGAGTGTCTAGGGTTATTAGTGGTACCCTGATTTTGTGTAATAGTAGCACAATATTTTTTAAACATACAATTTTTTTTCAATTAAGAGTAGTTTTATCTTACTTAGACTATATTGCATTATCAAACCTCTCGGGGCGCTGTGTTTCTCTTTTTGGGAAGCACGGCTGAGATAGCTGAAAATAGCTTGTCCCGTCGAACTTGAACTGGTTAAGACCAGCGTAAGGAAGAGATTGTGACACTACACCAAGTGAATCATTTGATTACTTTTTAATCTAATGAGATGATTCACTTACTTCGTATGACACTTCTCTCTTTTCGTATTTTAATTATTATGAAAGAGATAACATGACAAAACCATTTAAAGACACACTAACAACTTCAAACGATGAGCTTACACGTGAGCCGTTCCCTGCTTCTACTAAAGTATATTTAGAAGGTGAAATACACAAAGATATTCGTGTACCAGTACGTGAGATACTCTTAGGAAACGAAACGAAACTAAGAGTATACGATACCTCAGGTGTCTATACTGACCCAAGTGTAGAGATAGACGTAGGTGAGGGTATCCCTGCCATTCGTAAAGAGTGGATAGTTGGGCGTGGTGATGTAGAGGAGTATGAAGGGCGTATCATGGCACCTGTTGATAATGGCTATTCTACAGATGAGCAATTAGACTTTGTCACGGCTGGGGCTAAAGGGCTTGTGCGTACACCATTACGTGCTAAAAAAGGCAAAAATGTTTCTCAACTTTGGTATGCAAGACAAGGGATTATCACGCCTGAAATGGAGTTTATCGCACTAAGAGAAAACCAAGATGCAGCCATGTCAGCAGAGTACCTGCAAGATGAAGAGAGAGAAGCCAGACTCAAGGGTGAGAGTTTTGGTGCCAACTTGCCAGAGAAAATCACAGCAGAGTTTGTACGTCAAGAGGTAGCAGCAGGACGTGCGGTGATTCCTTGTAACATTAACCACCCAGAAGTAGAACCTATGATTATCGGGCGTAACTTTTTGGTAAAGGTGAATGCAAACATCGGTAACTCAGCAACCACTTCAAGTATTGCTGAAGAGGTAGAGAAGATGGTATGGTCTACACGTTGGGGTGCAGACACGGTGATGGACTTGAGTACAGGTAAAAACATCCATACTACACGTGACTGGATACTTCGTAACTCGCCAGTACCTATCGGGACTGTGCCTATTTACCAAGCATTGGAAAAAGTAAATGGTATTGCAGAAGACCTTACATGGGAAGTCTTTAGAGATACACTTATTGAACAAGCTGAACAGGGGGTAGATTACTTCACCATTCATGCTGGGCTTCTTCTTCACCATGTACCTATGACTACCAAACGTGTGACAGGTATTGTAAGTCGTGGTGGGGCTATTATGGCAAAGTGGATGATTCACCACCATCAAGAGAACTTCTTAAATACACACTTTGAAGAGATTTGTGAGATTATGAAGACCTATGATGTAACCTTCTCACTAGGAGATGGACTACGCCCAGGTTCAGGAGCAGATGCGAACGATGAAGCACAGTTTGCAGAGCTTAAAGAGCTAGGACGCTTGACAAAAATCGCATGGAAACATGATGTGCAAACTCTCATCGAAGGCCCAGGGCATGTGCCGATGCATATGATTAAAGAGAACATGGAGAAACAACTGGAGTGGTGTGATGAAGCACCGTTCTATACACTTGGGCCCTTAACGACTGACATTGCGCCAGGGTATGACCACTTCACTTCAGGTATAGGTGCAGCGATGATAGGTTGGTATGGATGTGCGATGCTTTGTTACGTGACACCAAAAGAGCATCTTGGTCTTCCTGACCGAGAAGATGTAAAAGAGGGACTCATCACTTACAAGATAGCAGCGCATGCAGCGGATGTAGCCAAAGGGCACCCAGGTGCTAGAGCAAGAGATGATGCGATGTCTTTGGCACGTTTTGAGTTTAGATGGGTAGATCAGTTCAACATTGGTCTTGACCCTGAGCGTGCGAGAGAATACCATGATGCAACTCTGCCTATGGAAGCAGCCAAAGTAGCACACTTCTGTTCTATGTGTGGTCCTAAGTTTTGTTCTATGAAAATCTCTGCTGAGGTACGCGACTATGCAGATGCTTTAGATACAGATGTGGAAACTGCCAAGCAAAAAGGTATGGATGAGATGTCTATGAAGTTCCAAGAGATGGGCTCGGAAGTATATGTTGAGGCTGATAAGATAGAAAAGGTTTAAATTTATTTTCTTTTGTCAGGCTTCCTTTTAGCTTGACTGTGGTGTTGTTTCTCTTTTCTACCCCAAGGGCATTTCTTCACTTTGCTCAGGGCATTTTTTTAGAAAAAACGAAACAAAAAATCGTCTCTCCTCTCAAATCGCTCTGCTTTCAAGGGTGTTCGGAGAGACAGGCACGCATTCGCGTGATTTAATGAGGAGAAAGAAGTATGCATATAGGTATAGCAGGTGTAGGACTTGTCGGAAGGGTTTTGGCTTTAAACCTCTTACGTCAAGGACACACCCTCACACTTTTTGATGAAGATACCGCCTATGGTGACAATGCAGCAGGGATGACAGCTGCAGGGATGTTGGCTGTCTTTGCTGAACTTGAAACAGCAGAGTCGGTCATCTTTGAGCATGGTAAACGTTCTATTGCTTTGTGGCCTGACTTATTAGAGCAGATAGGTATCGCTGATGCGTATCAGCAGGAGGGAAGCATCATCACGGCGCATCCTCAGGACTATAGTGAGTTAGACCATTTTATAGAGACGTTAAAGGCTAAAGTGGATGAAGCTTCTGAGATAGAACTTTTAGACAAAAAGGCATTGATGCAACTTGAACCCGATATGGAACAACATGCCAAGGCATTTTTTATCCCCCATGAGGGGCAAGTCGATGCCCAACGTTTTATGAAAGCATCAAGTGATTATCTATTGTCTCATCCCAAAGTTACTTGGCATCAAAAGATAAAAGTAGATGAAATCAAAGAGGGGCAAATTTGTTTTGCAGGGGTCTGTG
Source organism: Campylobacterota bacterium (assembly GCA_013607775.1). GTDB lineage: Bacteria > Campylobacterota > Campylobacteria > Campylobacterales > Sulfurovaceae > Sulfurovum. Next base: position 7,053 of record VCAW01000138.1, read on the forward strand.
AACCGTTTGATTGGGTGTTTGATACACGTGGCTTGGGTGCTAGTGAACAGATAGAGAACTTACGTGGTGTACGAGGAGAAGTCTTTTGGCTGGATGCACCAGAAGTAAACATCACAAGACCAACACGTATGTTGCACCCAAGGTACAAGATATACATCGTACCACGTCCTAACAATAGATATATCATAGGTGCTACAGAGATAGAAAGTGAAGATAAAAGTCCAATGTCTGTACGCTCATCATTGGAGCTTTTATCTGCTGTGTATAGTATGCATTCAGGGTTTGCAGAGGCACGCATAGTAAACATGGTGACAAACTGCCGTCCTACACTCAAAGACAATCTACCTGCTATCACACAAGAGAAAAAACTAACAAGAATTAATGGTCTGTACAGACATGGCTATCTGCTGGCACCGGCTGTAGTAGAAGAAGCATTACATGGAGGAATTTTAAAATGATAGAAATTATTGTCAATGGTAAAAGAAAAACAATCCCAAATGGGTTAAATATAAAAGAGACGATTGAGGCTATAGAGCATAAGGGTGAAGGCTTTGCTTTAGCTCTCAATGGTACCTTTGTGGCACTTTCAACGTATGAAACAACGATGGTGAGAGATAATGATAGTATCGAGATACTTGCGCCTGTGCAGGGTGGGTGATATTTTGTTAAATTTCCTTAGCAATCCAAACTGTGGTGTTGTTTCTCTTTTCATTTTTTTAGAAAAAACGAAACAAAAAATCGTTGTGGCTCTCGAATCGCTTCGCTTTCAAGGGCGTTTGCCACAACAGGCACGCATTCGCGTGATTAATGGAGAATTATCATGAATGAAACATGGGAAATTGGTGGTAAGACTTTATCTAGTCGATTGCTTATAGGTTCTGCACTTTACCCAAGCCCTGCCAATATGGAAGATGCGATTAAAATCTCTGGTGCGCAGATAGTAACAGTTGCACTGCGTCGTCAGGCAGCAGGAGACAGTGCATCAAAGGGTGGTAATCAGTTTTGGGATATTATCAAATCTTTGGGGATTGAAGTCTTGCCAAATACTGCAGGCTCTCACTCTGCCAAAGAAGCTATTACCACTGCACAGATGGCACGTGAAGTTTTCGGTACCAACTGGATAAAACTGGAAGTCATTGGTGACCAGTACAACTTACAGCCTGACCCGTTTGAGACAGTGAAAGCTGCTGAAGTTCTCATAAAAGAGGGTTTTGAGGTATTTCCTTACACGACAGATGATTTGGTAGTCGCTAAAAGACTGGCAGATGTAGGGTGTAAAATCATCATGCCTTGGGGGTCGATGATAGGCTCAGGTAAAGGGCTTATGAATCCTGACAATCTCATAGCCATCCGTAAGCAGTTCCCTGACTTACAACTCGTAGTAGATGCTGGTATAGGTAAACCATCACACGCAGCCCAAGCAATGGAGCTAGGCTATGATGGTGTACTTCTTAACTCAGCGATAGCCTTAGCACAAGACCCTGTAAAGATGGCAGATGCGTTTAGGGTAGCGGTGGAAGCTGGACGATTGGGGTATGAAGCAGGGGTCATGCAAGAAAGAGAGTTTGCAAGTCCTTCCACCCCAACTATTGGAACACCTTTTTGGCATCAGTTTGATTAATAATGAAACCGACATTGTGCGACAACTATCAAGTCATCTAGTATTTTATATACCAGTCTATGCTCTGAAGTGATACGTCTTGAAAGGTACCCTCTGTAATTTCCTTTGAGACGTTCGGGTTTTCCTAGTCCATTGGCATCATTTGGGTTTCTTTTTATATCTTCTAAGAGTGTGTTGATTCTTTTATGTATTTTTTTATCTACACGCACCCAATATTGATAGTCCTCCCACCCTTTGTCAGCAAAACCTACTATCATATCTCTAAGGTATGTTTGCTGTAGTTTAGGTTGTCTATCTGTTCGACGGCATCATTGAGTCTGTCTCTATTGGCTTTAGAGGAGAGTAGGTACATGGTCTCTTTCATCGCAGCGTATTCTTCATAGGAGATAAGCACTGCTGTTTTGTTGTCTTTGGTACTGATGATAAACTCATCATAGTCATCACACACTTTACCGATGAGTGTTTTAAAGTTATTTCTAGCTTCAGTATAGAGTACAGCTTGCATCTTTCGTCCTTTCTGACAATATACTGTCATTTTAGCAGGATTTAGGGCTTGAGTCAATGTATGCCTATAACCCAAATCTCGAAATAGAAATTCATGACTTTGCATCATCATCATATTCGTGGACTTCGCATAAAATCATCGCCGAACCTACGGGTGCGACTCATATTTTACGCAAACCCCACAAATACGAGCATAAAGCAAATTCAAAGAATTCTATTTCGAGATTTGGGTATAAAATATCTTACAAATATGCTACACTACCTCTATGAAAAATACTATTTTAAAATGCATCTTTACTTTTACTTTAGTCTTTGGTTTTGCATCTGCCAATACACTTACAGGCCTTAGCCTAGAGGGTAATGATACGTTACTTAATGTAGGAGAAAAAGCACTCCTTTCGCTCACAGGTACTTACGCAGATAACGTTAGTAAGGCAATAAATACAAATATCACGTACACCATTACCCCATCAGATAAAGTAGAGGTCAACGGCTTAATGCTTACTGCTCTTAAAGATGGCAATGTGACGGTGCAGGCTACGGTGGGTGGTGTGGTATCAAACAGTGTAAAGCTACACATCACTTGGGTAGTGAATGGTCATGTTCTTCCGCCTGAGCCAGACAAAACACTTAATGACTCTACGTTTCTTGGGATAGACTCTAACAACAATGGGGTTAGGGATGATGTGGAGCGATGGATATATGAAACGTATAAGGATAAGCATCCTATACATATAGATATTGCTATGCAGGGCGCTAAGGCTAAACGATTAGTACTAGAAAAACCAAATCAAGCAAAAAATATTCATGATATTGTAGTTGCGCCAATTGATTGTGAAAGCTACTATAAGGTATGCATAGATAAGCCTTTGATTAAAGAAAGAATTAATAATAAAGAATTTAGAAATATAATTTTCAATACAAAAGAAAGAATGGAAGCCTACGTTAAATATGATACTTTGTTAAGCGGGGATAGTTACACAATTCCTCGATGCAAACAAAGAAAATATGCTTGTGATTTCAATACAAGCAAATATGGGGAGTAAAGATGAAAAATATATTTATTCTCCTCGTAATTTTTACTTCATTAGCTTTTTCTGCCATTGATGAGTATAAAACGGATGTGTATTTTGCTAATGGTATTTAAATAAGAGTAAATTACTCCTATTTAAGCATAATCCAAACAAATTTTTTGTATAACTTAATTATCAATCTCTCGGGGTGCTATGTAAATATAGCTGAGATACAAAACCCGTGGAACTTGAACTGGATAATTCCAGCGTAGGGAAGAGAATTGTATAGTTTGTTTTATACACTTCTTTTCTCTTATTTTATTTAAGGGAAATCATTATGACATCAAAAATTTTAACACTATCAATACTTGCATCTTCTGCACTATTGACAACACCAACTTTCGCAGAGGAAGTTACACTCGATCCTATCGTAGTAAGTTCTGACTTTAGGGAAAAGAAACTTTCAGACACGACTACATCAGTTGCGATTATAGGATCAGAAGAGCTTTATGATAAATCTTCTGAATCTTTCGAAGAAGTAATAGGGCAAATACCAAATGTAAACTTTACTTCAGGGGCTTCTCGTGCACACCATATACAAATCCGTGGTATCGGTGAGCGTAGCCAGTTTGTAACACCTATCAATCCTTCTGTAGGTATCATGCTTGATGGGATAGACTTTTCACAATCAGCTCTAGGTATCACAATGTTTGATGTAAAGCAGATAGAAGTACTTAAAGGTCCACAAGGAACAACTTTTGGTGCAAACGGTATGGCGGGTGTCGTCAACATTCAAAGTAATGAACCAACCGAAGAGCTTGAAGGTCACCTTGAAACAACAGTAGGGAACTACAATACTAAAGCTTATGGTGCAGCTTTAAGTGGAGCACTTATTAAAGATGTGTTAGAAGCAAGAGCCTCTGTGTATAAAAACACTTCTGATGGATATATGAATAACACTTATCTAAATCGTGAAGATACACAAAATATAGATGAACTGACTGCGAAACTAGCGCTTCGTTGGTATGCTGCAGACAATCATACGATTGACTTTAACTTTGTACATGTGAATGTTGACAATGGTTATGATGCATTTACCTTTGACAACTCAAGAAACTCTCATGCAGATGAGCCAGGGACTGACGCACAAAAAACCAATGCTTTTGCGATAAAGTCAAACTATCAAGTTAACACTGGAATGCACCTTGTCACAACAGTAAGTCACAGTCAGTCAGACTTGACATACTCTTATGATGAAGATTGGTCTTATGTGGGTGAGTTTGATGAGAGTCTTTACCCATACAGTTCATTTGATGAGTATTTAAGAGATAGAACACAAACAGATGTAGATGTACGTTTAGTTTCAGATGTAGACGGACGTATTTTCTCAGCTTCGACAGATTGGACTATTGGGGCGTACTATAAAGACTATAGCGAAGACTTAACACGTAACTATACCTACCTAGATGCACCATTTACAAATAACTATAAGACAACTAATAAAGCTATTTATGGACAGTTGGACTCTGCGCTGAATGATAAATTGACTTTGGTATCTGGACTTAGAGTAGAGGCATGGGATGCAAAGTATGATGACTCTTACGCTGTTACTATAGACACAGACGAAGTTCTTGTTGGTGGTAAGTTGGGGCTTAACTACCAAGCAGCAAAAAACCGTCTTTACTATGCGTATATCTCAAAAGGGTACAAACCAGGCGGAGTCAATGCAGACAATACTTTAAGCCCAGAAGCCAAAGAGTATAAAACTGAAAATCTTTGGAACATTGAAGCAGGGGTAAACTCAAAACACTTTAGCAATACTTTGATTAACCGTCTTAACGTTTTCTACGGAAAAAGAAAAGACCAACAGGTTAAAAGTTCTGTAGTAACACCAAGAGAAGATGGTAGTACAAGTTTTGTGGACTACTTGGCAAATGCTGCTGAGGGTACATACTATGGTGTGGAGTCACAACTTGACTGGTACCCAAATGAGAACTTACACCTTTTCTCAAGTATCGGGCTACTTGATGCTACCTTTGATGAGTATGTAGATCCAAATCCAAGTGCTGTAGATGTAAATGGAAGAGCTCCAGCTCAGTCGCCAAGATACCAATACAATGTTGGGTTTGATGTGACATTCTGGGATGGCTTTATCTTTAAAACAAACGTGGAAGGAAAAGGTTCATACTATTTCTCAAACAGACACAACGAAAAATCAGATGCTTATACACTTGTCAACTCTAGTTTAGAATACACAAATGGCTCTTGGTCAGTAGTTGCATGGGTAAGAAACATTGCAGACACTGAGTACACTACACGTGGATTTGGTAGCTTTGGGAACAACCCAGGCAATGGATATGCGACAGAGCTTTATACACAACTCGGCACACCTAGAACTGCAGGTGTGACACTCTCTTACGACTTTTAGGAAGTAATATGGAAATCTCTGTAGACATCAGCATGTACCCGCTTCAACAAGAGTTTGAAGCGCCTATCTTGGCTTTCATCTCACAGCTTGAAAAAGAAGATACGGTTGAGGTGGTACGTAATGAACTCAGTACACAAATACATGGTGACTACAAAACCATTATGACTCTGCTTGAAAAAGAGATGTTTTTAGTTTTTACAGAGATCCCAGACTCTATTTTTGTACTGAAGTTTGTGGGTAATAATAGACAAGGTAAATTAGGGGTATAATCTTTTTATGATTAAAATACTACAACTTTTTTTACTACTTACTCTCACTCTGTTTGCCACAGAAAAACCCACACTAACCATATACACTTATGACGCTTTTGCAGCCTCATGGGGACCTGCACCCAAAATCAAGCAAGCCTTTGAAAAAGAACACAACTGTACTTTGAAGTTCGTAGGACTCTCTAGCTCCATAGGTGCATTACGAAAGATACAATTAGAGGGTAAAAGAACTAAGGCAGATGTACTTTTGGGACTTGATACGAGCATCGCACAAGTGGCTAAAAAAACAGGACTTTTTGTACCCCATGAACTAAATCTCTCTAAGCTAGATTTACCTGCACCATATAATGATGATACCTTTGCTCCTTTTGACTATAGTTTTTTTGCTTTTGTTTACAATGCTGACAAACTAAAAAATGTACCAGACTCTTTTGAAGCTTTGGCTAGTATGCCAAAGGAGTTCAAAATAGTCATACAAGACCCACGTTCTTCTATAGCAGGCTTAGGCTTACTACTTTGGGTGAAGTCTCTCTATGGTGATAAAGCAGGGGAATATTGGAAACGTTTGGCTCCTCATATTCTTACGATTACTAAAGGCTGGTCAGAGGCATACGGACTTTTTCTAAAGGGTGAGGCAGATATGGTGTTAAGCTACACCACGTCACCTGCCTATCACATCATCGATGAAAACAGAACAGACATTAAAGCCGCAGCTTTCAAAGAAGGTCACTATGGGCAGATAGAAGTAGCAGCTGTTTTAAAAAGCTCTAAACATCAGGCTTTAGCCAAACAGTTCTTAGCTTTTTTACACACGCAAACTTTCGCAGACATCATTCCTACAGCTAACTGGGCATATCCTGTAGTAAAGACTACTTTGCCTAAAGCTTACGAGACTTTGGTACATCCAAAAGAGATGATACTCATGGATGGCAAAATGGTACAAGCACAAAGAAAAACCATCATCAATGAGTGGCTTGAAGCCATACAGAAGTAGCTATGTTAAAAGGCTTGGTAAGATTTAAAAGTGCGGTGTTACCAGGCATTTTTATTACGTTTACTCTGTTAGGATTCTCTTTTTTACTTTTTACTACGCTCTATGGGGAGCAAGAGGGAAACCTATTTACACAGTTAGACAGTCGCATTTACGGACTGCTAAAGTTTACACTCTATCAAGCTTTTTTATCTACTGTGTTATCACTTGTTGTTGGGGTACTACTTGCATGGGCATTGGCACATCAGAGTCACTTTAAGGGGAGAGGATTACTTGTAGCACTTTTCTCCTCTTCGCTTGTGTTACCCACCCTCATTGTGGTCTTCGGACTTATCGGTATCTTTGGACGTAATGGCTACCTCAATCAACTCAGTCTTTTTCTGTTTGAGCACTCTTTTGGCTCGTATATCTATGGTTTGGGAGGGATACTTTTAGCGCATGTGTATCTAAATGCTTCCTTTGCTTCTCGTGCTTTACTTCATATCTTTGAGTCCATTCCTAAGGAGAAGTATAAGATTGCAAAGAGTCTTAACTTTTCTGTATTAGAACGTTTTTTATTTGTAGAATATCCTGCATTAAAGTCCACACTTCTTAGCATTGGCTCTACGATATTCCTACTCTGTTTTACCTCGTTTGCTGTTGTTTTACTCTTAGGAGGTAGTCCAAGCTATAACACACTTGAAGTTGCCATCTATGAAGCAGTAAGGCTGGACTTCGACATAGGGATGGCACTGAAACTTGCTCTCATTCAGTTAAGCATCTCTGCTGTGCTTGTCATGCTCTCGGCAAATTTTAGAACAGGACTTGCTAACCTAAAGACAAGCCATACGCTCATACCATGGAAAGAGTCTAACGTATTGCGGGTGGTGCAGTGGTTTATCATAGTGTTGTTTACACTCTTTTTTGTCTTGCCTTTGGTGGTGATAGTCATTGATGGTATAGGGGCAGATTTCGGACGCATCTTTCACGCACCATTGTTTATCAAATCGTTGATGACATCACTCTCTTTAGCTACGGTCTCTAGTGTGTTGACAGTGATTATTGCGTTAGCTCTTAGTAATGCAAGACGCAACTTTGCACTCTCTACGCGTTTAGGAGCAAAACCTTTTGCGAAAGTCTTGGACAGCATTATAGCTTTCTCAGGTAATCTCTATTTGGCTATTCCTTCGCTGGTTATGGGATTAGGGTTTTTTCTGCTCTATCAAAAGTATGATGGTTCAGAGATACTTTGGGCAACCGCTGCACTTTTAACCGCCAATATTCTCATGTCTTTACCTTTTGCACTCTCTGTACTTACTCCTGCTATGCACAAGATAGCGCAGAGGTATGACAAATTGGCATTTTCTTTGGGCTTGACTAAGTTGCAACGATGGGTCTATGTAGAGTATCCATATCTGAAGTCATCATTGGGGTATGTGTTTGCTTTGGCATTTTGTTTTTCTCTAGGAGATTTAGGTATCATAGCACTCTTTGGGTCTGATGAGTTTAGTACCTTGCCTTGGTACTTGTATCAGTTGATGGGTTCATACCGCAATGCTGATGCTGCGGGTGTGGCTTTGGTGATGCTGGTGTTGGTGTTAGGGGTGTTTATTTTGGTGCCAAAGTTGTTCAAAAGGTAGGGTGGGTTTTCTAACCCACCAATAGTATAAAAAACATTATCACGGTGGGTTAGAAAACCCACCCTACGGAGAAAAAAGTGTTAAAAATAAATAACCTACAATACCAATACAAAAATGCCAACGACACCTACACCTATGACTTAGAAGTACAACCCTCTGAAGTGGTTGCCATACTGGGACAGAGCGGTTCAGGTAAGTCTACTTTGCTAGACATCGTAGCAGGGTTTATAGAACCTAGTGTTGGCTCCGTGAAGTTAGATGGGCAAGAACTCTTAGGACTAAGTGTCGAAAAGCGTCCTATTACCATCCTCTTTCAAAATCATAATCTTTTTGAGCATCTTACTGTACAGAAAAATATACTATTGGGTGTTAATAAAGCACTTAAAGACAGCATAGAAGAGGTAGAAAAAGTCCAAGACATTCTTAAAGAGGTAGGACTGGAAGAACATGAACATAAACTAGCATCGCAACTTTCAGGTGGACAGCAACAACGTGTGGCTCTGGCACGTGTACTCATGCGAAGAGAGCCTATATTATTGCTAGATGAACCCTTCTCAGGACTGGACGATGCCACACGCATAGAGATGCTTGAACTCGTACAGAAAATAACTCAAGAACACAAGCTACACACCATCATGGTCACCCATGACTTGGATGACTGTGAACGTATAGCTAACCATGTCTATAAGATGCAAAACCATACACTCGTAAAGCAATGATAGAACAACTTAAAAAGCATCCATTTTTTAGTGATAAGACTATAGAGTCTTGCACATTATTGGAACATCAAGGGTATTGTAATAAGAACTATCTGCTTATGGCAGATGGGGTGAAGTATATTGTCCGTTCTTTTGTTAAAAATGATACTGATAGATTACAAGAATTTGATATACAAAAACAAGCATCTAACTTTGTTATAGCTCCCGAACCATTACTCTTAAATCTTGAAGATGGCTATATGGTGATGGAATTCATAGAGGGTACACATAAAAAGAAGCTAGATATAGAAACGCTCTATAATTTGGTAGACTGTATTTCTACATTGCATGATGAAGTATTTATTCAAAGTGACATGTTAAATATCAAGGAAGTATTGCATACAAGAAATGAAGAAATCAATCGTGCACTTAAAATGATAGATTTTTATATAAAAGACCCTGTAGTATCACATAATGACTTGAACCCCATGAATATCTTATGGCAGAGGGATAAACCTATTTTACTTGATTTTGAGTATGCGAGTGTAAATGATTGTTATTTTGATTTGGCGGCTATAAGTATAGAATTTTCTTTTGATAAGAAAGAAGAGTCTTTAATGTTACGTAGATATTTTGCTGGTGTATTTTTTAGAGAAAAATTTGATGCGTATAAAATTATTTATAAAGCTTTGTGTGAGGAGTGGTTCCAAAAAAACCAGTAGGGTGCGGTTGCCACCGCACCTTCAACACAATCCAAAATAAATATGTCCATGCAATAATTACTGTAGGGTGTTGTACCCTTACAACACCATGAATAAGAATGATAAAAAATTAGATTTTATATAGACGTTTGAAGTATTGGTGTTGTCATGGGACAACACCCTACGATATTTTATATAAAAGAAATAAATTTAGTGCAATGGTAAGAAAAAAAACTATTTTAAAACTAAATTTACTTGATTTATGTTGTAATTTATCTTGTGCAATTAATGCACCTGACCAACCGCCTAATATTGATAATAAATGTAATGTATTTTCTGATATTCTCCAACTACCATTCTGTGCATAGTCTTTATCTTTTGAATATATAAAAAACGTAAATATGCTAATCACTACATAATAAGGAATAATATATAGTTGCATACTTCCTTTTTTTGATAAATAAAAAAGTATAAAATAAAATACGGCAATTAAAAATATTGATAATATACCTATACTATTCGATTCTTCTTTTATAGATGTTAATTTTGCTTTATGAAATTTGATAACATTGATTGCACAATCTCTACCATTTTTATCTTTTGAGAGGGTAAAGGAAAGCTTATCATTCAATAGAGGACGACCCTGATATTCACTGCGATGTACAAAAATTTCTTTAGTTTCTCCTACTGGAGTAATAAAACCATAGCCTTTACTGTCATTCCATGTAGTAAGAATCCCTTTTTTTCTAATGATAGTACTTTGATCATCTATTTGAACATTTACAGCACAAGGTTTTCCATTATTTGAAGAAAGATTAAATGTAACGGCTCTATTAATAGTTGGACGTCTTTGTCTATCTTGAAATTCATTGGCATGTACAAAGATTGATTTTTTCTCTCCTACTGGAGTAATAAAACCATAACCTTTATCATCATTCCATTTCGTTAAAATTCCTTTTTTTAGCATGATTTTTAATCTACTCCACCGTCACAGATTTAGCCAAATTCCTCGGCATATCCACATCATTCCCAAGCCTAACAGAAATTTCAAGTGCCAATAACTGCGTTACCACCATCATCTCAAAGAACTCTACCATCGGGTGAGAGCTATATTTTGTTTGTATAAAGTCATCTGCCAGATCAAACGGAAGTGGAGAGATAGCACAAATGGTTGCATCTCTGGCACTAAGTTCTTCTACATTTGATTTTATCTTGTCATAATGCATACTACTTGGCATAAGTGCTATGGTAAAGAGTTCAGCATCTGCTAGAGCAATAGGACCATGTTTCATCTCTCCTGCTGGGTAGCCTTCCGCGTGGAGGTAGCTTATCTCTTTGAGTTTTAACGCACCTTCTAATGCAAGAGGGAAGAAAATGTCACGCCCGATGAAGAAGAAACCATGACCGTGCAAGTAGCGTTTGCTGAGTCTATGGAGTTTTGCATGGAGTTCATCACTCACGATGAGGGCTTTTGGGGTATGTAGCATGGCATCTATCTCTGTTTTGATGAGTGCGTTACTTACCGTCTTTCTCTCTTGACCCATGTAGAGTGCTAGCATCCAAAGTACCATGGTCTGTGTAGCAAAGGCTTTGGTGCTAGCTACCCCTTTTTCAATGCCTGCACACGTAAGGATGGCTGCATCACTTTCTCTAACAATAGATGAATTGTCTACGTTACAGATGCTAAGGCTTTTGAGTCCTGCACGTTTTGCCATTTTAAGGGCTTCTAGGGTATCTGCTGTCTCACCACTTTGTGAAATAGTAATAAAGAGGGTATCTTTTGTAAGCAGAGGCTCTTTATATCTAAACTCTGAGGCTATCTCTATGTCACAACGTACTTTGGCGATGCGCTCAAAAAGATATGCAGAAGTAAGGGCAGAGTGGTAGCTTGTACCACAGGCACAAATTTTAATGGAGGTGATGCCCTCAAAGAGGCTATTGTCTAGTTCATCAAAGGCAATACTATCATCTAAAACACGTCCCATCATCGTCTCGCCCATCACACGGCTTTGTTCATAGATCTCTTTTTCCATAAAGAAACGATAGCCATCTTTTTGTGCAGATATTTTGTCTGCAGTGAGTGGCTGTTTGGTAAAGCTTTTTTCACCATTGGCATCAAAGAGTTTGAGTTCGCCTTCTTTGGCATAGCCATATTCTCCATCTTCCAGGTAATAGACTTCCGTAGCTTTACCGATGATAGGGGTATCTGATGAAGCAAAGTAGACATCGTTACCATTGAACCCTACAAGCATAGGAGAACCATGTTTTGCAAAGTAGATCGTATCTGGGTCAGCTTCGGTAATGAGTAGGGTTGCATATGCTCCATCAAGTCTATTAATGGTTTCTTCAAAAGCTGTAAATACGTTAGTATTGGTTTTATGATTTTTTTCAAAAAGGTGGACGATAGTCTCTGTGTCAGTTTGGCTTAAAAAGTTTACGCCATCATTTTGTAGCTCCTCTTTAAGTTCTTGATAGTTCTCTATAATCCCGTTATGTACGACATAAGAGTATGCACCTAGGTGTGGATGTGCATTAAGCTCTGTAGGTTTACCATGCGTTGCCCAGCGTGTATGTCCGATGCTGATACCAAAACCTTCAGTATGGTAGGTTTTGGTTTTTTCTCTAAGGTTCTCAAGTTTACCGATGGCTTTAAATTGGTTAAGTTTATCACCCTCTATGACAGCAATACCTGCTGAGTCATAGCCACGGTACTCTAACTCTTGAAGTCCATCAAGCAGTATCTCTTTTTTCTCTTCGTTCCCTAAATATCCTACGATTCCACACATATCTATTTTTCCCCTGTGAGTTTTTCTATAATTTTGTCAACATTATGACAAAAGTTTCCATTCTTCTCGATGAGAAACATGTCACGTACACGGTTTTTAAGTGTATGCACTTTGGCAGTGACAATGTCTATCTCCATCTCATCAAACATCTCGATAATATACGCCAAAAGTCCTTTTTGATTTTTACTTTTTAGGTGCATCAGTGCGTAAGCAGGTGAGTGTTCACAATCTATATCTATATCTTCTTTATGAATATCTGCAATATACTCTACAGACTTATGTTTATGTCTAAATGCATGGTCAATGAACTCTTCTATGAAACCTATCTCCTCTTCATCGACCTTCTGCGCAAAGTCTATTTTAAAATATTTGAGTTCATTAAAGAGTTTACAAATATCCATATTGACGATATCTAGATTGCCGAGTTTTGAAAGCAGGTAGGCAAGGTTAAAATTTTCTGAGCGTATGATTTCGATGGTGAGGTACTCATGGTTAGAGATGAAATACTCATAGTCTGTAGTCTCATATGCTTTTTTAGAGATATCAACAATACGTTGCGGATGGTAACGTAAAAAAAGAAGGTTCGATGGCATTTGAAGTATCTTTTTCTGTTCAGACTTTTTAAGGGAAAGAAAATCGGCATTCTTTTTTAAAGATTGCTCTTTTTTTGCACGTTTTGCAGCTTCACCGAGCATAGCTGTACGTCCGAGTACTTCTACTGACTGCCTGTAGAGTGTACGTATAAGTTTGGCAGAAAAGGAGTTATAGACATCTCCACCTACACCTGACATATCAGCATAGGTGAGTACGTAGATCATATCTAGCATTTTTTGGTTTGGAAAGTGTGAGGCAAACCCTAAAATAACTTTTTCATTGTATACATCTTCTCGTTGTGCGATATTGGACATAAGCGTATGGTAGAGTATGAGTGTTTCACCCATTTTAATAAGCTTTTCATCCATGTGAAGTTTGTTGGCAAAGACTTTAAACAAAGAGGCTCCAACAAAATGGTGGTTTCGTTTACGCCCCTTACCTGCATCATGTAAAAAAGTAACCAGTTTGAGCATGGCTCTTTCATCGTCACTGAAGTTGTCAAACAACGTTTGTATAAAATCATCTTCTATATGCTCGAGGTAATACATGCAGCGAATAGAGTGTATATCTACAGCATACTGATGGTACCCATCAAACTGTGGGAGATCAACTACTTTTTTGATGGGAGGGATGGCATATTTTAAGAGTCTTGCATATGAAAGTGTAGTCAAAATAGAGTAGGTATAGGGTTGATAAAATATCTGTGAAATCGTCTGATAGAGTGCATCATCAGGTCGGTCAGGTTTTTCAACTGTGATGAGTTTTTGTAAAAATGTCGGATGGCTATGAAATGGTTTTTGTGCATGTGTATTGAGCTGTTTCAATAAACCATTAAATGTTTTTGCGTGAGGATAAAGACAGTTTTTACTTTCATCCACCGTGACATATTCATGGGTGAGTTTATCTATCCAAATGGTACTGTAGAGTCTGATGATTTTCAGTGACTCAGTGACCTTTTTGGCAAACTTCATATGCCCTTTTTTACTCTCTTGGTAGCCTAGTAGTTTTGCTATTTTAGGAATGAGGTCTAGACGTAACTTGTCCTCTTTTTTGTGTGTTGCCAAATGCAAGGCAGAACGTACACGAAACAAAAACTCTAAAGCAATGCGAAAAGTACGGTACTCTTTTTCATCGATGATATCTACAGGTAAATCTTTAATATTGGAGACGTTGTAAAAGATTTTACCTATCCAGTAGACAAGGTTGGCATCTCTAAATCCTCCCACACCTTCTTTGAGGTTGGGCTCCATTGTTAAGGGGTACTTGTGATGTTTGTTCTCTTGCTCTTCAAGTTTTTGCTGTATGAAGGTTCCTATATCATCATGACGTATTTGTGTGATGGCATTTTGTGTCTCAGTCCAGATAAAATTTGAACCCTCTATAAAACGAGACTCAATAAGTGCCGTTTTTATGGTAATGTCTGTTTTTGAAACTTCGTAAAGATCTTCAACTGTATGAACACGGTGCCCAAGTTTTAACCCTGTATCCCAAAGAATATAGAGTATTTTCTCTATCATCTCTTTAGTGTTATATCCAGGTATTTCTTTGTAGACTATCATGAGGTCAATATCGGAGTAAACACAAAGCTGTTCTCGCCCATAGGAGCCCAGTGCTACAAGTGCCAAAGGAATAGAGTTTTTCATAGGAGCATAGTCACCAAACATCTCACGCTGTGCCACTTTGAAGATGAGTTTTAAGATGCTGTCTATCTTTTTGGTATGTTTAACAAGAAAGTCTTTCCCCCCTGAAGTTGCAAAGGTCTCTTCAAGGGTATCAAAATAGGTTTTTATCTCTTGTTTTAGAACTTTTGCTATTTTGAAATCGGGTGCATTCTCATATAAAAGTTCTTCTATCTGTGCTTTTACTTTCTCCACTTAGTAACTCCTAAACTTTGAACCTTCCTGCTTGTCCATAGGTACGCATAACATCACTAGCTTTTGTCCTAGGCTAGGCACTCTTTTGAAGTCCTAGCCATAGCTAAGTCAAAAAAGAGTAACGACGTATAGGCGAAAGCTAGTGTTGCCCGTAGAGTGAACTTTGAAAACGCAATCTTGCATTAGATACTTATGCATCTTAGCTAAGGGCTAGGATTTGCAAGTATCTAACACAATCTTACATTTTCAAAATTCATTATGAGTACCTATGTACAATCAGTAAGGTTCTAGTGATATAATAGCAAAAAATTACCAAATGGATGGTTTTGATGGATTTGATAGAAAAAGTACGTAACCGTGAGCGACTGAGCCAAGAAGAGGGTGAAACACTTTATGATTTGGATCTTTATACTTTGGGTGAACTTGCCGACGAAATACGCAGAGAAAAATTTGGCAATAAATCCTACTTTAACATCAACCGTCATATCAACCCTACCAATGTCTGTGCAGATGTCTGTAAATTCTGTGCCTACTCTGCCACACGTAAAAATCCAAACCAATATACTTTGACACATGAACAAATACTGGACATTGCTACAAACTCTATCGAAAAAGGTGCCAAAGAGTTGCATATCGTCTCTGCGCATAACCCTAAAGATGGTGTAGAGTGGTACATGGGAGCTTTTAGAAAGATACGTGCAAAATTCCCTGATGTGCACATCAAGTCCATGACAGCAGCTGAGATAGATTTCTTACACCGAGAGTATGGTTTGAGTTATGATGAGGTACTTGACCAGATGATAGAAAATGGTGTAGACTCCATGCCTGGTGGTGGTGCTGAAATCTTTGATGAAAAGGTTAGAGAGTACCTTTGTAAAGGTAAAGTAACTTCTGACCAATGGTTAGAGATACATGAAAAATGGCATAACAGAGGAAAAGAGTCTAATGCAACGATGCTTTTTGGTCATGTAGAGACACGTGCGCATCGTATAGATCATATGTTAAGACTACGGGATTTACAAGACA
This sequence comes from Campylobacterota bacterium, assembly GCA_013607775.1. Lineage (GTDB taxonomy): Bacteria > Campylobacterota > Campylobacteria > Campylobacterales > Sulfurovaceae > Sulfurovum. The sequence continues at coordinate 23,177 of VCAW01000138.1, forward strand.
GAACGGGTGGATTTAATGCATTCATCCCTTTGGTCTATCAAAAAGAAAATAACTATTTGAAAAATTGTAACTTTCCAAGTGGACAAGAGGTACTCAAAACCTATGCCATCGCACGTATTTTGTTGGACAATATTCCAAACATCAAAGCTTACTGGGCAACAAGTACCATCAACCTAGCGCTCATAGCCCAAGAGTTTGGAGCCAACGACCTAGACGGCACCATAGAAAAAGAAGCTATCCAATCTGCTGCAGGAGCCAAAAGTGCCAACGGTATGGAGCTAGATGACTTCATTGCACTCATTAAAAACTCTGGATTTACTCCAGTTGAACGTGATTCTCTTTACAATGAATTGAAAGTCTATGCATAAAATATATTACCCTTATCAAGAATTCAAAGAAGACCTAAAAACTCTTACAGAAAAAATAGACCAACACTTTGATGCCATACTTGGTATCGCAAGAGGTAGACTAAGTATGGCTCAAATGTTAGGTGAGTACTATGATTTACGTGAAGTCTATGCTATCAATACTATAGGGTATGATGATACTGAAAAAAAAGACTCTGTTGAGGTATTTAATATACCCAATTTACAATCAGCCAAACAGGTACTCATAGTAGATGATATCGTGGACAGTGGAGATACTTTAATTGAAATCCTAAATGTTTTAAATGAGGAGTACCCTCATGTGACTTTTCTTTCAGCCTCACTCTTTTATAAAAAAACTGCTAAAATAACACCAACATGGTACGTGAAAGAACCAAAAGGATGGATAGATTTCTTCTGGTCAGTCGATTTAAGGAAAAATTAAATGATATTAATGATAGATAACTACGATAGCTTTACTTATAATGTAGTGCAGTATTGTAGAGAACTGGGTGCAGATTTGAAAATTATTCGTAATGATGAATTGACGATTGATGAGATAAAAGCTTTAAATCCTGAAAAAATCATTCTCTCTCCTGGACCTTCTACTCCAGATGAAGCAGGTGTTACGTTAGATGTTATTAAAGAGTTTGCCGATACCACACCCATATTTGGTATCTGTCTTGGGCATCAGAGTATCGCTCAAGCATTTGGTGGTGATGTAGTTAGAGCTAAAAATATGATGCATGGTAAAACCTCTCAAGTTGAGGTAGACTGTGAAACACCTATCTTTAAAGGGTTACCTGAAGAATTTAGAGCTACGCGTTACCATTCACTTACGGTAAAAAAAGAGACCCTTCCTGAGTGTATTATCGCAACATCACATAGCAAAGATGATGATGAGATCATGTCTTTACAAATTAAAGACAAGCCTATCTATGGTGTACAGTTTCACCCAGAGTCTATTATGTCCGAACATGGACATGAGATGTTAGACAACTTCTTAAAACTGTAGCACTCACATGAAAAAACAGCATTTTCTCTTCATAATTGTACTTTATGTTGTTGCTGTTTTTTATCTCACAAGTACCACTCCCATTAGTCCCCATGAAGCCAATATCTATTATAGCTCTCATGATGTCGTCTCAACATTTATGCATTGGGGTGAACAACTAATAGACGGATTTTTAGGTATTCGTATCTTTTCGATTTTCTTTGGCTTTTTAAGTATTGCACTTTTTTATGAGTTAAGTAGACGGTATTTTAAAGAGCGAAGATATGCATACATTGCAACAACACTGTTTATGTTATTACCCGGAGTACTGACTGCAACAACACTTGCAAACGTTGCTATTATTGTGTTACCGCTGATACTCTTTTTTGTTTTGATGTATGAACGGCACCGTTTTTGGTCTTTGCCTTTTGTAATGCTCGCGCTCTTCTTTATACATGAAGCATCTATTATCTTTTTTGTGGCAGTTTTGGCGTATGGTATTGTGCACAAAGACAAAAAACTTTCCATATTTTCTGCTGCATTTTTGATAGCCTTTGTCTATCTGGCGAAAGGTATAGAAATAGGGGGACGTCCTTCTGGGCATTTCTTGGAAATTTTTGGACTCTATGCCAGTGTTTTTTCTCCATTACTTTTTTTCTATTTTTTCTATGCTATGTATCGTATTTTATTGCGAGAGAAGAAAACACTACTATGGTACATCTCTTTTACCGCCTTGGCTTTCTCTTTGCTACTATCCATTAGACAACGTGTCTACATCACAGACTTTGCTCCTTATGTGACTATCGCTATCATCTTAATGTTGGATGTGTTTAACCATTCTGTACGTGTGCGTCTTCCTGAGTTCCAAAAACGTTACAAACGAGCTTTTTACGTAGTGGTCTCTTTTTTAGTTTTGAGTGTACTCATTATTATTTTCCACCGAATGTTCTTTTATATCATTAAAGATCCTTCACAACATTTTGCTTATCGTATCTATAAACCGTATTTCTTAGCTAAAGAACTGAAAGAAAAGGGTATTGACTGTTACAATGATGCTCGTGGACGAGAAATTGACCAGTTAAGATACTACCATATTGACAGATGCAAAAACTATAGAGTTATTTACTAATAGACTGTTTCTAAAATACACAATATTTACTTTCTCCTTATGATTTATATCACCCAAACAAAACTTAAAACTACTTAGTGCTAGACTATTAGGAACTAAACTAAAGGAGAACTCGATGGCTCAAAAGGCGATTAGAGAATATGACGCAAAGTCAATCTTGGCAAAGCACTGGGATAAGTATTTCCCAGACTTTACGTACGCATATGAAACTGTAATGGTTCAAAATGGATCAGAACTGGCAGAAGCTGCAAAAACAAAGACATGGTTAAACGAAAAAGCATTGGTTGCAAAACCAGATATGCTTTTTGGTAAAAGAGGTAAGAATGATTTGGTTCTATTTAAAGACCAAAAGCCAGGAGATGTTTCTTTAGCAAAAGCAATTAGCTGGATTGATGAAAAGTCAGGCACTGAGCAAAAAGTATATTTCTCTTTTGATGGAGACACACCAACAGGTGAGCCATCAGTAGATATGCTTACACATTTTGTTGTTGAGCCATTTACACCACATACACAAGAAGAAGAGTACTACATCTCTGCTACCTGTGTAGGTGATGAAGATATGCTTTACATGTCTGCTGAAGGTGGAATGGAAGTTGAAGAAGGTTGGGACGAGAAAGTGACTGAAGTTGCATTTTCAATCACTGATACTGAAGAGCAAATTGCTAACAAAATTAGAGCAAATATCCCTGCGGACGTTGCAGACAAAGACAAAGAAGCATTTGCTAACTTTGCTATCGGGTTCTTCAAAGCATATAGAGACCTTAATTTTGCATACCTAGAGATCAATCCATTTGTACTTCAAGTTAACAAAGTTGAGCTTCTTGATATGGTTGCAAAACTAGATGATACTGCTGGATTTATGATGGTAAATGAGTGGGGAGATATTGAATACCCAACTGCATTTGGTATGGAATCAAAATCTCCAGAGGTTGAAGCGATTGAAGAGGCTGACTCTAAAACAGGTGCTTCACTTAAATTGACATTGCTTAAACCAGAAGCACGTATCTGGACAATGGTTGCTGGTGGTGGTGCATCAGTTGTTTACGCTGATACTATTGCTGACTTTGCAGGTATTGAAGATCTTGCAAACTATGGTGAGTATTCAGGTGGACCAACAACAGGTGAAACTAAGTTCTATGCAGAAACACTTCTTGATCTTATGACAAGAGAAAAAGATGCACAGGGACGTGATAAAATTCTTATTATCGGTGGTGCGATTGCAAACTTTACAGATGTTGCAAAAACATTTACAGGTATCATCCAGGCATTCGAAAACTATGCTGACAAGATGAAAGAAGTTGGTATCAAAATCTACGTAAGACGTGGAGGACCAAACTATGAAAAAGGTCTTAAAGATATCAAAGAAGCTGCAGATAGACTAGGTCTTTACATTGAAGTATACGGACCAGAAACACACGTAACAGACATCGTGCGTATGGCACTAGAAGCGCGTAGGTAGGAGAAAAAATGTCAAAATTATTTACTAGAGATACACAAGCAATTTTTTGGAACAACAACAAAACTGCTATCCAAAGAATGTTAGATTATGATTATACAATCAAAAGAGATACACCATCAGTAGCTGCAATTGTTGCACCTACTTCAGGTAACAAATTTGAGAAATTCTTCTATGGATCAGATGAAGTGATGATTCCACTTTACAAAAGTACAGCAGAAGCAAAAGCAGCACATCCAAATGCAGATGCACTACTTAACTTTGCATCATTCAGAACGGCATATGATGTTACTATGGAAGCACTTAACATCGGTGGATTTAAATCTATTATGATCACAGCAGAAGGAATACCAGAGAGACTTGCTCGTGGTATGAATGAATTTGCTCGTGAGAAAAATGTAACAGTTATCGGGCCAGCAACAGTTGGTGCTATCGCTCCAGGTGCATTTAAAATTGCAAACATTGGTGGAACTATCGACAACATCATTAACTCTAAATTACACAGAGCTGGTTCATGTGGTCTTGTAACACGTTCAGGTGGTCTTTTCAACGAACTTTCGAATATCATTGCTATCAATGCAGATGGTATTGCAGAAGGTGTGGCTATTGGTGGAGACAGATTCGTAGGATCTGTATTTATTGACAACCTTCTTAGAATGGAAGAGAATCCAGAAGTAAAATACATGATTCTTCTTGGTGAAGTAGGTGGTACTGAAGAGTATAAAGTTATTGAAGCTGTTAAATCAGGTAAAATCAAAAAACCAATCATTGCATGGTGTATTGGTACAATTGCTAAGTATTATGATTCAGGTGTTCAGTTCGGTCACGCAGGAGCTTCTGCAAATGGTGAGATGGAAACAGCTGAGTATAAAAACAAAGCAATGGCTGAAGCAGGTATTCACGTACCAGCAACATTCAATGATCTTCCAGCAAAAATCAAAGAGGTATTCGAATCTCTTAACCTCGCTCCAATCCCAGAGCCAGAGATCAATACTGTGCCAAAAGTAAGAAGAAGTAAAGAGTTTATCTGTACTATCTCTGACGATAGAGGAGAAGAGTGTACTTACGCTGGATTCCCTATCTCTTCTGTGGCAACACCAGATACAGGTAAAGGTATTGGTGATGTTATTTCACTACTATGGTTCAAGAAACAGTATCCAGAGTGGGCTACACAGTTTATTGAAACCGTTATCAAAACTGTTGCTGACCATGGACCAGCAGTATCTGGTGCACACAATGCAAAAGTAACTGCACGTGCTGGTAAATCAGTGGTTGAAGCATTGGTAACTGGTCTTCTTACTATTGGACCAAGATTTGGTGGTGCTATTGATGGCGCAGCTAAATACTTCAAATATGCAGATGACAATGACCTTTCACCAAAAGAGTTTTTATCATACATGAAATCTGAAGGTGTACCAATTCCAGGAATTGGACACAGAATTAAGTCTCTTAAAAATCCAGACTTACGTGTGACGGGTCTTATGAACTTTGCAGCTGAGCACTTCCCAGCTACACCACTTCTTGACTATGCTAGAACAGTTGAAGCATTGACTACTTCTAAGAAAGAGAACCTTATCCTTAATGTGGATGGTACAATCGGTATTCTTATGGTAGATATGTGGAGAGCTTTAGGCTACTCTGAAGATGAAATCAATGAATTCATCGAGTCAGGTACACTTAACGCATTCTTTATCGTAGGACGTTCTATCGGATTCATCGGTCACGTACTTGATGAAAAACGTCTTTCTATGCCTATGTATAGACACCCAATGGATGATATTCTATACGACGTACAAAAAGCAGAAAAAATATAAAAGTCTATCTTTTGTACACCTTTGATCGAACGGCTTAGTTTCGTTCGGTCATGTCTGGCACTAAATGCCGATACCCTCCGTCGCTAAAGCGAAAGTGGGGTGTACTGTATGTCCACTCCCTTACTACACTCCCACCGTTAGACCAAATATGCACTAAATCTAAACTTTTATTATTTTAAATAAATTTCCTCTACATAAAAACCATTTAGCTAAATCTAAAATAAATCAAAGAAACTATTTAAAGTTTTAAAGATTTTTTATCTCAATTTTGAATTGTTAATACAATTTAATTTCAATTGGTAGAGCCACTTGCAGACTACCAAA
>VCAW01000139.1 GCA_013607775.1 Campylobacterota bacterium
CTATATGTTTGTGGATAATCTTTGCCAGCAATTAAAACTTTGTCTTGTTTCTTGTTATTTGATGAATTCATACCATATTATAACAGAGGAGGAGTTAACCGAATAGCCCACTACAAAAATTATTTACATATGCACATTCACATAATCATTATAGCCTTCATCAAAAAATACTGGATGATTTACATATTTATTGCTATGGTACTTGGCATACAATTTTTTAGCAGCCTCAATAGCATCATAATATGCTATTTTTCTACTTGCTACAAATCCAACAATATTATGATTCTCATCATATTTTGGTTGGATATACACCAAAACCCAATAATACTTACCATCTTTGCGCATATTTTTAACATAGCCACGCCAATGTTTACCTGCACATATGCACATATGCACATATGATCTCCCACATACCTTTAAAAACACCAGAGGGCATATCAGGATGACGATTAATACTATGTGGAGATCCTATCAATTCTTCTTGTGAAAAACCACTCATCTCTATAAATTTACGATTTGCATAGGTAATGATTCCGTTCATATCTGTCTCTGTAATCATCATTCCTCCATCAAACATCACCTCTTCATCGACAGGATAAGATTTTAATATCAGGGCATTGGTAATAGTGTTTTTAATCATTAGTGAATTTGTCATTGTTCATATACCTTTTAAACAACATGCAATATAATGCAAGAATGGTTAATCATATCAAATTCATAGCATAGATATCTGTAGGAAATTTCCTACAGATAGAGATGTCCGCATCAACGACATATTATTAGATCTCTTTAAAAAATAGCTAAAAACAAGACTAACCATACTTTAGCTATAATCACGACAATACAAAACAAGGCTTATTTCACTATGTACATCTATGACAGCGTCCAAAAAAAGAAAGTTCCTTTTGAACCCATCATTCCAGGTAAGGCAAGCATCTATGTTTGTGGACCCACAGTGTATGATGATGCACATTTAGGACATGCACGTTCTTCTCTTGCCTTTGACCTTCTCTCTCGTACCTTAAAAGCACATGGTTACGCAGTCACTATGGGGAAAAACTTTACCGACATAGATGACAAGATTATCAAAAAAGTAGAAGCTACAGGTAAAAGTATGGAAGAGATCACCTCTTTTTACATTGACCGTTACCTTGAAGAGATGGCAGCACTTGGTGTTGCACGTGCTGACATAGAACCCAAAGCCACAGAGTCACTTGCTGCCATAGAAGCGATGATACAAACACTGATTGACAAAGATGATGCCTATGTCATCTCAACAGGAGATGTCTATTTTGATACTTCAAAAGATACTAAGTATGGCAATATCTCTCACCGTGTGGCAGATGATGAAGATACACAAAGTCGTGTAGCACATACTTCAGAGAAAAGGAACCCTAAAGATTTTGCCCTATGGAAATCCTGTAAAGGAGATGAGGATATCTGTTTTGATACTGCTTTCTCTAAAGGTCGTCCAGGTTGGCATATAGAGTGTTCTGCCATGATAGAAAAATACTTTACAGGCAATGGGGAGTACAGCATAGACATACACGGAGGTGGTGCAGACCTACTTTTCCCTCACCATGAAAATGAAGCAGCACAGTCACGCTGTGCCACAGGACATGAACTCTCCAAATACTGGATGCATAACGGTTTTGTACAGATAGATGGAGAGAAGATGTCTAAATCTTTAGGCAATAGTTTTTTCCTCAAAGATGCACTAAAGCTTTATGATGGAGAAGTGTTACGTTACTACCTCAACTCCGTACACTACAGAAATGACTTTAACTTTTCAGAAGAAGAGCTACAGCTCAATAAAAAGAGACTCGACAAACTCTACCGCCTTAAAAAACGTGTCTCTCCAGGAAAAGCTTCCAGTGTCAATAAAAACTTTAAAAAGGCACTGCTTGATGCTATGGGTGATGACTTAAATATCTCTATAGCACTCTCGATTATAGATGAACTTATCGCTACAACCAATGATACCTTAGATGCCAATCCTAAAGATAAGGCTCTAAAAAAAGAGACACTTGCCAATATTGAATTTATAGATATGCTATTGGGATTTGGAGGTAAAGAGCCATTTTCTTACTTTCAGATAGGTGTAGATGATGCATTAAAAGAGAAAATAGAAACCCTCATCGCTGAGCGTATTGAAGCTAAAAAATCAAAAGATTTTGCACGTTCTGATGCCATCCGCGATGAACTCACAGCGCTAGGCATCAACATTATGGATACTGCTGAAGGAACACTTTGGGAGAAAGCGTAAGCTACGCCTTTTCACCTTTGTTTGCTAATGCTTGAAAAGCAGATGAGTTTTCAAGCAGTTCAGTATAAGTACCTCTATCTATAATCTCACCTTTTTCCAAAAGTAAAATCGTATCTGCATTTTCAATGGTACTCAAGCGATGTGCTACCACAAAAGTAATCATTTCATCTTTTAAAGCATAGAGTGATTTTTGTATTGCTTTTTCACTTTTATTATCCAGTGCAGAGGTAGCCTCATCTAAAATGAGTATCTCAGGTTCACTGTAGAGTGCACGTGCAAGTGCAATACGTTGGCGTTGTCCACCACTAAGATTTGTACCAAATTCATCCAGTACAGTCTCTATCCCATTTTCTAACTTTTCAACAAACTCCCATGCCTCAGCTTTTTTCAATGCCTCTATGGCTTTAGCTTTATCTTGCTCCAAACCATACGCTACGTTGGCAAGTACAGAGTCCTGGAAGATAAATATACGCTGTGTCACAAACGCTATCTTTTCATGTAAAGAAGTTAAAGTGTACGCTTTAAGACTCTCTTCATTTACACGTATCTCCCCAACACTAGGGTCATAAAATCGCACAAGAAGGTTAATAAAACTACTTTTACCTGCCCCACTGTCACCTACTAAAGCATAGATCTTGCCTTTGTGTGCTTCAAGGTTAATGTTTTGTAAAGCCATCTCATTATCATAAGAGAGTCCCACATTATCAAATACAATACCATCAATATCTGTCAATACTTTATCACCAGAGACTATCTCTGGATTTACGTCGAACAGTTCCTGCATTCTCTCCGTTGCTGCAACTGCATCTTGCATTTTGTTATGAATATTTGCAAGTACTTTAATGGGATCATACAACATAAAAAGTGCCGCAATGAATGCAAAAAATGTACCCACCGTAATCTCATCATTGATGACTTCCATCGCACCAATATAGATTGCAATAGCTACTGCTACTGCACCAAATATCTCTAAGGTAGGTCCAGTGAGTGCGTTAATCATAATCTGTTTTAAACTGGCTTTGAAAAAACGTAAATTCTCTTTGGTGAAACGTTCATACTCAAAGGCTTGCGATGAATTTGCTTTGATTACCTCAATGTTGTTAAATATCTCTGTCAACCTTGCAGTAAGGTTTGACGTACTCTCTTGCGAACGTTTTGAGTATCTTTTCATCTTTTTCGCCAAAATCTGTAATGGAAACAGTGCCAAAGGCATAATCACAAGAAAGTAAAATGCCAAACTTGGACTTTGATAAATAATGTACCCTGATAAAGTGATGATAAGCATTACTTTTATCATCACAGCAGGTAAAAGTACAGAAACCACATTTTGAATACGTGTTAAATCATTGGTAATACGGCTAAGAAGTTCTCCACTGCGCATTTTATTGAGGTAAGCAATATCTTGATGCATCAAGTGCAATGTAAGTCTGTCTCTAAGCTTTCTAACCACATCATCACCAATGTATGCTGTAAAATATGTTTGGACAAATTTCCCTATAGATTTGAGTGCAAAAATCCCTATAATCATCACAGGAATCCATGCCAACATCTCTTTATCTTTGTTAATAAAAATATCATCCAAAATAGGTTTGAGTAAATGTGCTGTACCTGCTGTACCCACAGCAACAGCAATCATCCCCAATATAGCAAATATAAACTCTTTTTTATATCCCATGATATATGGCAAAAAATATTTAAATAGTTGTTTCATCGTGATCCTTCAGAGGTATTTTACCATGAGTATCGTTAAGACATTATCGCTTCTGTACAAATCCTCTAAGTAAGATTTTCTTAACACAAATAAAGATACCATAACGCTAAGATGTTCTATATATCATTTTAACTTTTCTGGGAGGAAATCTATGTCAAGATTTTTTATATTTTTTATGTTCTTATTTACTTCGCTCTTTGCTGAGCAGGAAACATTTCCATTTATTGGGGTAACTGTTGCAACACATACTGTAGATTTAAAGCCAATAGCAACACAGAAACCAAATCGTCCTAATAACCCGAGTTCTCAGCAAGAGACAACTTTTGGTATTCAGTATGGGGTACAAACCCAAGATTTTCGTACTACATTCTCAGTTGAAGGGAACAGTGACTTCCAAAGTATTGATGTTGAAGTAGACTACATTTTCATGGACAGTATGTTTGGTACAGCTAAAATGAGACCATATATTGGTGGAACACTCGGATACATTCGTTATGATGAAGCACTTATTGCAGAGTACAATGATAATAAAATACAAGATGACATTGAGAAGTACGGAGAAAATAATGTAACCGCTCCAAGAAATAGAGATGGTTATTATGGCTTAGACTTAGGTATGCTCTTTTACATTACAGACAACATCGATTTGGATGTCTCTTACCACTACTACTTCATGGACAGACTTGAACCACTTGACACCATGCGTGGTGGTACTTTTGCCTTACACTACTTTTATTGATACTACGCTATAATTCCATCATAAAGAACGCCTCCAAAGCAAAGCTTCGTAGGCTACGCTGACGCTAAGTCAACTTCAGCAGTTGGCTCCCGCGACTAGTCGCTCTAAATTTACAACAGTTGGAGATTATAGTGTCCCTTTTTTCTTACCAAACCCTCAAAAAATTCCTCTTTAAACTTGACCCCGAAACTGCACATACTTTAGCAGGTTTAGGACTTCGTTTTTCAGCAGTATGCCCTCCTTTAAACAAATGTTTAACTAAGCAATATTTCATTACAAGTACGGTACTAAAACAGACTATATTCGGGCGTACGTTTCAAAACCCGGTTGGTTTGGGTGCAGGATTTGACAAAAATGGTCAGTACATCAAAGCAATGCCTACTCTGGGTATGGGCTTTACTGAGATAGGTACAGTCACACCAAAACCACAAGATGGAAACCCAAAGCCGAGACTCTTTAGACTGGTAGATGCTCAATCCATCCAAAATGCTATGGGCTTTAACAACAAAGGTGCACACTACATGCTCCAACGTCTTAAAAAAATACAATTTTTTGACTACCCTATTGGTATTAACATTGGTAAAAACAAAGTCACCCCTGAAAATGAAGCTTTGGAAGACTATGAAAAACTTTTTAAAGCATTTAAAGACTATGGAGACTACGTGGTCATTAACATCTCTTCACCTAACACTCCTGGGCTAAGAGACTTACAAAATGAGAGCTTCATCAAAGCTATCTTTGCAATGGGTAAAGAGATAATTACAAAACCTATCTTACTCAAAATCGCACCAGATATGACAGCCGAAGATGCCATAGCACTTTGTAACACTGCTGTGGATGCAGGTGCAGATGGTATCATCGCTACCAACACAACTATAGACTATTCTCTTACAGATAGTCCTTATAAAAAAGATTTTGGAGGACTTAGTGGTGCCGTTTTGACTGAAAAGTCTTACCAACTCTTCCGTGCTATAGGAAAAGAACTTCATGGAAAAACTCTACTTATCTCAGTTGGTGGTATTGACTCAGCTGAAGAAGCCTATAGACGTATCAAAGCAGGAGCTTCTTTAGTACAAGTTTACTCTATGTTGGTTTACAAAGGGCCTTTACTTATCAAAGAGATTAACGAAGGACTTATTACCTTGTTAAAGAAAGATGGGTACACTCGTATATCACAAGCCGTTGGTGCAGACTGGAAATAATATCCATATCAAAATAACGGTCTAACTATTTGACCCTACAAAAGGAAATCAGCGTTGAAAAAACTACTTATTTCATGTTTAATACTCACAGGATTATTAATGGCAAACTCATTACCAAAACACTTTACAAAAACCCTTGACAATGGCTTAGAAGTTGTTGTCATCCCCATGGACAACGACTCAGGCGTCATCACCACAGACATTTACTACAAAGTAGGAAGCCGCAACGAGGTGATGGGCAAAAGCGGTATGGCACATATGCTTGAACACCTTAGCTTCAAATCAACCAATAAACTCAAAGAGGGTGAGTTTGACCATATCGTTAAAAGTCGTGGGGGTGTAAACAATGCTTCTACAGGCTTTGACAAAACCCACTACTTCATCAAAACAGCTTCTAAAAATTTGAGCATGACCTTTGATCTGTTTGCTGAACTTATGCATAACCTCAAACTCACAGATGAAGAGTTCCAAAAAGAGCGTGATGTGGTTGCAGAAGAGCGTCGCTTACGTACAGACAATAATCCTATGGGTTACCTCTACTTTAGAGTCTTTAATACACACTTTACTTATCACCCATACCACTGGCTCCCTATTGGGTTTATGGAAGATATTCAAAGTTGGAAAATAGAAGATATTAGAGATTTTTACCATCGTTACTACCAACCAAACAACGCTATACTTGTTGTCGCAGGTGACATCAAGCCAGAAACAGTATTTGCAGAAGCAGACAAGTACTTTGGAAAGATAAAAAATGAACATACCATTCCAAAAGTCACAGCAGTTGAGCCAAAAGTTGATGGTGCCAAACGTGCCATACTACACAAAGAGAGTAATAGAGTAGATACCATAGCCATCACCTACTCTATCCCAAACTTCGCAGATGATGACCAAGTAGCTCTTTCTGCCATTTCTCATATCTTAAGTTCAGGAAAAAGCTCTTGGTTTGAAAAGAATATCGTCAATGACAAACAACTTGCCAACCAAGTGTATGGCTACAACATGGAGCTCACTGACCCAGGAGTGTTTCTCATCATGGCGATGTGTGCCCCAGATGCCAATGTAAGTGATTTGGAAAAAGAGATACTTAAAGAACTTGAAGCACTTAAAAACGGTAAAGTAACACAAGCTGAACTTGACAAAGTAAAAATCAACACAAAAGCAGAGTTTATCTACTCTTTGGAGAGTTCATCTTCAGTCTCTGGACTCTATGGAGACTACTATGCCAGAGGAAATATCAAACCTTTACTTGAATATGAAGAGAAATTAGATAAAATTACACTCAAAGATATTCAAGAGACTGCAAAAAAGTATTTCGATCATGATTTCTCAACAACAGTTATCTTGAAAAAACAAGAGGATAAAAAGTAATGAGCAACTATATTACAGGTGTAAGTACTGCACTGATTACACCATTTAAAAATGGTACTTTAGATGAGCCAACCTTTGCTACACTCATCCAAAGACAAATAGACAATGGCATAGACGCGGTGTGTCCTGTAGGAACTACAGGTGAATCTGCAACACTAAGCCATGATGAGCATAAAAGATGTATTGAGATAGCGGTAGAAGTATGTAAAGGTACGAATACAAAAGTACTGGCAGGTGCTGGCTCAAATGCCACACACGAAGCCATAGATATTGCTAAGCATGCTGAAGCATGTGGTGTCGATGCTCTTTTCTCAGTAAGTCCATACTACAACAAACCAAGCCAAGAAGGTCTTTACCAACACTACAAAGCCATCGCAAGTGCTGTAAAAGTACCTTTTATGCTTTACAATGTACCAGGACGTACAGGTGTTGACATCTTACCTGACACGGTTAAAAGACTTTTTGATGATGTAGAGAATATTATGGGGATCAAAGAAGCAACAGGGTCCATAGAAAGAACTGTTGAACTACTTGCTAAAGTACCAGACTTGTATGTCTTCTCTGGAGATGATGCCATAGACTTCCCAATACTCGCTAGTGGAGGGAAAGGGATTACTTCAGTCACTTCTAACCTACTGCCAGATATGAAGGCAGAATTGGCTCACGCAGCACTCAAAGGTGACTTCAAACGTTCAAAAGAGATTAACGATGAACTTTTTGAAATCAACAAAGTGCTTTTCTGTGAATCTAACCCTATCCCTATAAAGGCAGCAATGTATATTGCAGGGCTTACAGAGACTTTAGAGTATAGACTACCTCTTGTTGCACCAAGCAGTGAGAATATGAAAAAGATAGAGAACGTTATGAAAAAATACAACATTGTAGGAGCTAAATAATGTCAGAAATGAAAGGGAAAACGCTTGTTATTACAGGCGCAACCAAAGGTATCGGTAAAGCAGTTGCAGAAAAATTTGCACAAAATGGTGTAAACATCGCATTTACCTACAACTCAAATAAAGAATCTGCAGATGTTATTGCAGCAGATTTAGAGAGTAAATATGGCATAAAAGCAAAAGCATACCCTCTTAATATTTTGGAACTCGATGAGTTTAAAACACTTTTCCAAGCTATCGATGAAGATTTTGACAGAGTAGACTTTTTTGTAAGTAACGCTATGATTTATGGTCGTCCAGTAGTTGGTGGCTATGGTAAGTTTATGAAACTTCGTCCTAAAAAAGGACTGACTAATATTTATACGGCAACCGTTGGTGCCTTTGTACGAGGGAGCCAAGAAGCTGCTGTACGTATGGAGAAAGTAGGAGGGGGAGCCATCGTTACTCTTTCATCTACAGGTAACCTTATCTACATTGAAAACTATGCAGGACATGGTACAAATAAAGCAGCGGTTGAGGCAATGAGCCGTTACGCAGCCGTTGAGCTTGGAGATATGGGCATCAGGGTAAATGCAGTATCAGGTGGACCTATCGACACGGATGCACTCAAAGCATTTACAAACTACGAAGAAGTGAAAGCTGAAACCATTAAACGTTCAGCAGTAAATCGTATGGGAAGTCCAGATGACCTTGCTGGTTCTGTCTACTTCCTTTGTACCCCAGAAGCATCATGGATCACAGGTCAAACACTTGTGGTTGATGGTGGAACCACTTTTAGATAATCTTCACCCTTATCACACTTCTCTTCCTCTTCTTATTCCCAAACTCTGTTTGGGAGTGGAGCACTAAATCAAATTTATAAAAAGTATATTACAAACAGAACTATACATTAGTGTCATTTAATAGATTAAATAAAAATATATTTTTGATTAGAAGAAGGTCTCTCTAGTCTAAACTAGAGAGGGAAGAGATTAGAATGTGTACGTTGCACCAACAGTTGTCGCAGAAAACTGTACATCTGGAACAACAAGTCCATCAAAGTTATCATCATTATACATGTCAAGATAATCAACAAAAAGCCATACACCATTTGCAAGCTCATACTTTGCACCAAGCCCCCATTGAAAACCAGTTTCGCTGTAGTCTCCACTGGCATTACAATAAGTAGACTGTCCATACCCTGCAAGACCATACAATGCCAAACCAGTTGCAATAGAATACATAGGTTTCACGTAAAGACCAACGTTCTCAAGTACATCATTGGTTGTGATAATAGGTCTGCTGCTATCGATATCTAAATCAGAAAGTGTTTTCATGTATCTAGCTTCAACACCAATATATTGGTTAAAGTAGTATCCACCAACAAGTGTAATACCATAACCACTTGAAGTAACTGCCTCACTCATACGCATATGATTTGCTGCAGCACCTGCATAAAAACCGCTATATTTAACATCATCTTCAATAACAACAACTTCTTTCACTGGAATGTTAATTTCAGGCTCTATCGGCTCAGTAAAATCACCTCCGGCAATCAACATATTGCTTCCCATTGCTAAACATGCAATTGTACTTACTATCTTTTTCATTTTGTCCCTTGGTTTTTGTAATAAAAATTTGTTTATTTTAGTAACTGACCTTACGCACCTTTAACAAACCTTAAGCCTCTGCAATTCCAAATATGCCATTTGATTAGCTTTGACTAACAATTTAGCCCTCATTGCAAAGTGGTTCATTTTATTTTT
>VCAW01000140.1 GCA_013607775.1 Campylobacterota bacterium
AGTTAATAGGCAAATCTTTCAAACCCTTTTATCCCTCTAAAGAGGTAGTCTGTTTGCATATCTTACTCCTTTACGGACTGCCATATGTTTTTGAACTTATGCATCAAATTTTATTACGTTCGAATAATGAGAGAGTTATTGATTGAGGGATAAATTTTGGTAGTTTATGCTCTCGTATGCGTTCCCACCGAGGACGGATGGGAACAAGCTAAATATATGATGGATATTGCATCTCATTCACATCATAAATTTTTATGCTAAAATTCCACGCATATATAGTATAAGGAACTAACCTTGTTTAACATTCAAAACTATTCAAAACAAAACATCAAAAATGATGTACTCTCTGGGGCTTTGGTGGCTGTGGCACTTGTGCCTGAGGCTATCGCCTTTTCATTCATCGCTGGGGTGAGTCCTGTTGTGGGGCTTTATGGTGCGTTTATCATCGGACTCATCACTGCTATACTCGGAGGTAAACCAGGGATGATTTCTGGGGCTACTGGGTCTGTGGCTGTGGTATTTGTGGGGCTTGGGCTTTGGGTGAAGCAGCACTACCCTGACCTTGACACAGAAGCACTCTCTATGATGGTCTTGCATTATATCCTCGTCACTTCCATCATCGCTGGGCTCATACAGATAGCCATTGGGGTGATGAAAATGGGTAAGTTTATCCGTCTTGTGCCTCAGCCTGCACTCTTTGGGTTTGTAAATGGTTTGGCTATTGTTATCGCCATGGCACAGCTTCCTTTTCTTGCCCCTGCCCATATGGAACAGTATAGCTCTTGGCTAGACATCATCAAAGCAAGTTTTCAAGAGAATTACATTATGTATATCATCATCATTGCAACGATGGCTACGATGCAATTTTTACCAAAAGTTTCTAAAGCAGTACCTGCTGGTCTTGTGGCTATCGTAGTGGTGACACTGGTTGTTTACTTCGGTCATATTGACACTAAAACAGTGGGTGATTTGGCTGACCTCTCAAATGTTTCTTTTCCCTCTTTTGTGATGCCATATACGCAGATTTTCACTTGGCAGTCGATGATGGTCATCTTGCCTACTGCGCTTATCGTAGCATTGGTGGGGCTTATTGAGTCATTGCTTACACTCTCTGTACTAGATGAAATGGGTGGAGAGCGTGGTTCTGGTAACAAGGAGTGTGTGGCACTGGGGCTGGGTAACACTACTTCAGGGCTCTTCGGAGGTATGGCAGGATGTGCGATGATAGGACAATCTGTCATCAACTTCACCTCTGGTGGGTTTGGGCGTCTGTCTTCGTTTACAGCAGCGGTACTCCTCATCATCTTGGTGGTGAGTTTTTCAGATGTCATCGCAGCTATTCCTGTGGCGGTGCTTGTAGGTATCATGTTTATGGTGAGTATCGGGACATTTGAGTTCTCTTCCGTCAAACGTCTTAAACATATGCCAAAAGCCGATGCCTTTGTGCTTATAGCTGTGACTATCATTACGGTACTTGAAGACTTGGCAGTGGCTGTTATAGCAGGTATCATCATCTCTGCGCTTGTTTTTGCCTGGGAGCATGCAAAGATCATCGCACGTACGAAAGAAGAAGATGGGAAGAAAGTGTATGAACTTGATGAGCCTCTTTTCTTCGGTTCTGTAACATCGTTCAATGAGCAGTTTGATGTAGAAAAAGACCCAGATGAAGTAGTGATAGACTTTAAAAATGCAAGAGTGATGGACAGCTCAGGGGCTGAAGCCATCGATGGTTTGACAGAAAAATATAAAAAATTAGGTAAAAAGTTGACACTGCGTCACCTCTCGGAAGACTGTAAACGGATGCTTAAAACGGCTGGTCCTTTCTGTTCTTATGAAGAAGATGATCCTACCTATAAAGTCGCTGCAAACGTTTAACTCTCCATTCATACGCTAGATTTTTTAGCGTATCATGCTTTCTCCCCTTTCATTCTTTTATACTTTATGCTAATATAGAAATAAAAGGATGTATTATGAAAACTAAAATAATTTTAATCCCTCTTTTTGTAGCTTCACTACTTTATGCTGACCGTTTAGGCTTTGAGTATGTGGGTGTACCTGTTAAAATAGTGGACAGTGCAGGAAAGATCCATACTTTAACAGTGAAACGTGACATCCCTGCTGAGTGTAAAAAACTTCCTATTAATAACATGATGGTCTGGACAGGAAACTATGCCAATGAAAAAGTACCTCCAGAGTGTAAGTCTACCTATGTACATACAACGGGTAAACTTTTACCTATGCAGATTCATGATGATGTGACAACCTATGGAGAGTTGGAAGTGCTGGCGTTTATGAAGCATATGCAAAAAGATGATAACTTGTTGCTTGTCGACGGAAGAAAGCAGACATGGTATGACTACCGTACCATCCCAGGAGCCGTGAATATGCCTTTTCATCACTTTAAAGAGCGAGATGCTTTTGAGTTTGAATTTGAACATGATTTACGTACTTTGGGTGTCATTATTCATGAAGATGAGAGTTTGGATTTTACAAAAGCCAAAACGGTGACCATCTTTTGTAACGGACCATGGTGTTCACAGTCAGTAGCCATGATAGAAGCACTCCTAGAGATTGGCTATCCACCCGAAAATATAAACTGGTACCGTGGGAGGTATGCAGGACTGGCTGAGTGCCGGTATGACCTCTACGCGTAAATAATGAGGGTTTTTATTATCGTATAAACATGACTCCCATCATGATGAAAAAGGGAAGCATTGCCCATGCGTATTTGTTTTTCTGTGTTTTGATGGCTTTGACGATGCCCCAGAAAAAAAGTATGATACTGACAAGTATAAGTATAAGAAATAGACTATTTGGCATATTGAACCTCCTGATAAACCTAGACATTCACAACATCTCTAGCTTTTGTCTAGGCTAGGCACTCTTTCGCAGTCCTAGCCATAGCTAAGTCAAGAAAGAGTAACAACGCATAGGCGAAACTAGTGATGCCCGAAGGGTGGGCTTTGCAAACGCAATCTTGCACAAGATATTTCATCGTCTTAGCTATGGCTAGGACTCAAAAATCTCTTACACAACCTTACACATTTGCAAAACCCATTGTGAGTGTCTAGGTTTATCAGGAGGTTCATTATTTCTCCAACTCTTCACGCCCTAGTCTGTCCACCATTTTGATGCTTTCCAGTGCGTTCGTGAGTATCTTTTTTGTAGAAGTGAGGGGCTTCATATGAAGATTTGTTTGCTTCTTGTCCAGACTCTCATCCATCAGCACATCCATCACCTCTTTTTCTAACTCTTTTACTATTTCGTTAAGCTTTGATTCTATAAATTCAATATTCATATTAAATAGTATACTCCGTATATACGTTACTTTGACTTTGGTCTAAAGATTTTAATCACTTCTTCATTGGCTTCCATAAAGCTTCCGCCTATGAGGTCAATACAGTATGGAACCGCAGGAAAAACAGCATCTAAACACTCTCTAATAGACTTAGGTTTCCCTGGTAGGTTGATGATGAGTGCACCATTACAAATACCTGCTGTCTGGCGTGATAAAATTGCTGTGGGTACATACTGAAGACTTACTGCTCTCATCTGCTCACCAAAACCTGGCAAAAGCTTTTGGCAGACATTTTCAGTCGCTTCTGTAGTGACATCTCTCATAGCTGGTCCTGTACCACCTGTAGTGACAATGAGGTCACAATTTTTATCACGAGATAGCTCTACCAAAGTAGTCTCAATAAGACTTTGCTCATCAGGAATACATCTATATTCATATTCACACTCATTTAGAAGATACTCTTTCATCGTATCCATAATAGCCACACCTGAGATATCTTCGTAGATACCTTTAGAGGCTCTGTCACTTGTTGTTATAACACCGATTTTAATTTTATCCATGTTTTGTTATTCCTTAGAAAATTTATTGGGAGATTATATCCAAATTGACATTCTAATGACTTTTTTGCGTTAGACTAAGAGTATAAAAGATTGAGCGGAGATAAGAAATGGGACGATTGCCTTCTAAAAATATAGAAGAGTATAAAAAGAATGTAAATGAAAATGTATGTGAGTATAATCCTGGATTGGCACGAAACATTTTTTTGATAAAGCTTTTTGGTCTTATGGGTGTAGTTGTGACTATGCCTTTTGGTATTTTGGCACTATTTCGTGGTAATACAACATTGTCTATGATGCTTATATGTATCTCTTCTGTATTAATTCTTAATTATTTTTTTGCAAGTAAGCGAGAAAAGTATGCTTTTTCTTCTAGTGTTATTGTATATCTGTTTCTATGTTTATTTCTTTACCTCGTATATAGTGGAGGTATTGAAAATACGGGTTCTTTATGGATCTATGTATTCCCTGCTTTAGCACTTTTCTTACATGGTTTTAAACATGGGTTGATAGATATAGGCATTTTTGTTTTAGGTATGATAATCATACTTTATATGCCTCTAGATGCACCTCTTATGGCTACATATAACGACGAATATAAATCACGGCTTCTTTTTTCTTTTGTCACAGTTTCTTTTCTTGCTTCTTTATATGAATATTTCAGTGGAAAGTCTTTTGAGCAAGTCTGTGCATTAAGTAAAAAATTAATCAAGGTAGCGAAAGAAGAACATTTAGCTGAGTTGGCACGTAAACGTGGCATTGGGGAAGAGTATGAACTTCTGTTTGCATATGCTAAAAAACATAATGAGAGTATGAGTATTGTTTTAGCAGATATTGATTACTTACCTGATATCAAAGGGCGTTATGGTAATGATATTGGAGAAATGGTCATTCACGAGATAAAACATAGCATAGAAAACTGTATTAAAAACAGTGAAGCCATAGTACGTTGGTCAGGTGCTGAGTTTTTAATCTTGTTGCCGCAAACAGTGTATGCTGATGCCTGCAAATTTGCAGAGGCACTTGAACAGCGTATCAAAAATATGACACTCACACATGATGGTAAGCCTATGCATATTAGCTTAACTACAGGTGTAACGGATATTGAAAATAGTAATTCAATCTATGCTGCCATTCGAAATGCTGATAGCAAAATGTACTAAAATTTTAGTTTTTATATGTATAAAAAGATACTATAAAACGTCATAATTTTCACTTGACTAATTTAAGATTACTACTATATAATTGACACTCATTACAATGTTAATTTTTTTGTGAAGGAGGGGTTCATGAACTTAACGTTAGTCTATAGATGAGTATGCCATTTTTAATAAAAAATCGTATCATAAAGTACTTTCACAGTGGTGCATCTGACTATGACTCTACCGAAGAAATGCGTAAAATATATCTTATCAATACCTTTAATCTGATTGCCTTTCTCTTTGTCTTTCCTTTTGGTATGAATGCCTTGTATGAGTCTATGTATATACTCGCCTTTGCACTCTTATCCATCTCTTTTATTTTAATAGTCAATTACTTTTTTCTGAAATTTTCACATAAGAAAGAGATAGCTTCTTATGTTATATCTACACTCTTTTTCATACTTTTTAGCTATCTTGTTTATACGGGTGGATTGGATAATACCGGACCATTATGGATATACCCTTTACCAATGATTATTATGTTTTTGCTAGGGTTTAGGAAAGGTATACTCTATATGGCATTGTTTTTTATTGTAATTATATTTATCCTTTTTGGCTTAGAGAATACTTTATATCCCTATGATTTTAAGTTGCGTATTGTTTTATCGTTGTTATTGGTGACATTTCTCGCTTCGGTGTATGAATATTTGAGAGAAAGGGCATTTGAAAGAATGAATACTTTGAGTCAACAGCTAGAAGAGGCTTCGCATCATGATCATCTTACGCAAGTTTATAATAGACGAGGTATACATAAAGAGCTTGAAAATGCTTGTACACACTACAATACGGATAATAAGAATTTCTCACTGATTATCTGTGATATTGATTATTTTAAAAAAATCAATGACAATTACGGACATATAGCCGGAGATGAAGTGCTCAAAAAAGTAGCATCAGAAATTAAAAGTATCATTCGTAAAGATGATGTTTTGGCGCGATGGGGCGGAGAAGAGTTTCTTGTGCTTCTTCTCAATGCTACGATGGAGGCTGCCTATGAAGTCGGAGAGAAGATCCGAAAATCTATAGAAAACACTTCTTTTACATATGATAAACATACGATAGCAATGACGGTAAGTATAGGTGTTGCAGAAAAAGATAATGAATTGCCTATCTCTGACATTATCAGTCAAGCAGATACACATATGTATAAAGCTAAAAAAGAAGGGCGTAATACCGTTTATCCTAAACCAAAAGGCAAACTCGAAAAAGAGTATTAGCCTGAGCCACTTGCAGATTACCAAAAACAACCCACAATTTAAGCTAAATTAAATTTCAAAAAAACCTTTAGACCTCGATAAATGTTATAATACTTTACAACAAACATTAAAACTTTATCAAAAAAACTATAAGGCTTTTTATGAGAACCATTCTACCTAAGATATCTTCAAACCTATCTAAAATGTGGCTTAGAGTTGTCAATATTGAAAGTTCCCTTTT
>VCAW01000141.1 GCA_013607775.1 Campylobacterota bacterium
AACTTTTTATAAAAATACTCACCAAAATCTCTGAAATTCAAAATGTTGTCAAGGACAATAAAAACTTTCTACAGATTATCGCTGTTCTCAGTGCTTATACGAAAAAAGAGTTGGGTTTTATGTGCGAAAGTTGAGTTACTTAAAACTTTAAAAGGGCATACAAACTCTATAGAGTCTGTCGCCATAAGCCAAGATGCTAAATATATTGTATCTGGTTCATGGGATAATAATGTGAAGATTTGGGAAAGAGAGAGTGGAAAACTTCTCAAAACATTGGAAGGGCATACAGATAATATTAGTTCTGTTGCCATAAGTCAAGATACCAAATACATTGTGTCATCATCATGGGATAGTAGCATAAAAATATGGGATAGAGAGAGTGGAAAACTTCTCAAGGAAATGTGGGGAGGTGCAGATGGCTGTTGGCTAAGTAAAAATTTTGAAACCACGCCACCTATTTTTTACAGAGGAGACGATGGGACATTTTTGCTGAAAAAGAGAGAGTTGTATAGCGATGGGAATAATAGTGCTTATGCTTTGGAGCCTGTTTACATAATAGATACTATGAGGTAATATATATTGAAATATTCTATGGTATATGATAGCATTATCTCATAGCCTTAGCAACATCACTTTTCTCGGCATGTGCATAAATCATAGTAGTTTTAATATCAGCATGGCGTAACTTTTCTTTGGTCACTAGAATATCTTTAGACTTTCGATAAAGCTGCATCGCGCAGGTATGACGAAACAGGTGTAGACCTTTTTTGTCAAGACCAATGTGTTGCATTATTTTATTGACACTGATGTAAAAATTGCTTCTATGGATGAGCGTCTTTTTGGTTTTACTCTGAAAAATATAATCATCTTTGACATAGAGCTTTCTAAAATATGTTAATTCTTCGGCTATGTCTTCTGATTTTACGAGGGCAGTTTGTTCCTATCCAGACTTTGTCTCTTTTAGGTGCAGCTCATAGATGTCATGTTCTCCTCTCTCGTTCACTAAATCTGAGACAGTAAAATCATTAAGACGTAATGACAAGAGTTCTGAAATACGTAGTCCTCCATACAACATTATCTTAATACCTAGAGCATATATATGGTCATAGTAACTTCCTCTGTTTAAACGTCTATTGTCAAGGTAGTCAACTATTTTGTAAACCTCTTCATCTGTAAGGTATTTTACTTTTTTTGCCTGTTTGGTAGCTATATGTGAGATATTGAATTCATTTTCATAGGTATAGGATTCATCGTTGTTGTCACTGATGTAAACAAAGAAGGATTTTAATACAGAAACATAGAGCTGCTTGGTTTTTTTAGAAAAGTTGCCTTTTTTTGAGCGTTCTTCTGCATACTCAAGGAAGTCCAAAAAAAACTCTTTATGCATGTCTCGCATACTATGGGCTAAGGATTGAGATTGTATGAATTCTAAAAGTTTATGCAGTATACGTGTGTAGACCTCCAAGGTATTTTTAGATGAGTCTTTGTATTTGAGATGACGCAAATAAGATTTTAACCAGCGTGGATAGTCACTTTCTATATTTTCAAGTTCGAGTTGCATGATTTCTCCTTATTTTTTAGTAAAAAACATAATGCAACATTATGTTATGAATATTTTTTCAAATTACGTCTTTGGTGTATGTCAATGTATCGATAAGACAAAAAGACGCTTATATCGCTTGGGTGTTATGCAATGAATTGTAAATCACTGTTTTCCTATCTGCAGGAAAACTAACATGGGTATACAAACAGGTTTTACAGTCCTTGCTGCTTTTTATAAATTCAAAAAGGGTAATCTTATATCTATGCCCACAAGTGTTTTTCTTAACAAAGATAACTTCCTTCATGAGTTTTTGAATAGTTTGAGTTTTCAATAAGTGTTTTTTACCAGAGAGTAGCGTAAACCGGTTTTCTGTACCAGCTTCAACTAATTTTTTAATAAACATATATATTTCAATATTTGTCATACTTATCCTTTAATTTGATTACTAATAATCATATATGATAGTATCATAGCTAATATGATAAACTTTGTCAAGTCATATATAATCGCTTTAGATTGTTTCTGATAGAATATGAGTATTGATAATAGGATGAAGGCTAGAAATGACACGAGAAGAGATTACAAAACATGTAAAACAAGTCATCAAAATGGAAATGCTTAAAAAAGATATGAACTTTGTAGAACTTCAAAAAGTGATGGAAGAGCATGGGTATAATTATTCTTTAGATGCTATTCGTCAGAAAGTAGGGCGGGGTACTTATGATGCCAGGTTTTTGTATGAGTTTGCAGAAAGTTTGGGCTTAGCTATTGAGTTTGCAGATAAAAAAGGTGTATAAATAAGAAGTATATTTCATAAATACTAAATTGTGATATAATATATGAAATATACTTCTTAAAAGGACTTTTTTGGATTTAGAAAATTTAGGATTAGAATTAAAAAAACTTAGACGTGAAAAGAAATGGTCTCAAGATACTTTAGAAAAATATTCTGGTATTACTAAAAGAACTATTTCTAAAATTGAGAATGGTTTTATAGAAGAGGTAGGCATTAAAAAAGTAGCTGTATTACTAGATTTACTTGGTGTAGAGTTATCACTCCGTCCTAAAGGACGACCTAAGACGTTAGAGGAGCTGCAAGATGACCAATAATACTCTAGATGTATTTGTCAATCAAAAATTAGCAGGATCTCTTAGTCTTGAAGATCATAAATATATTTTTAATTATGATGATGAAGCTAAAGATTTAGTTAGTTTAACAATGCCACTAAGAGCAGAGAGTTGGAAGAGTAGAGAGTTGCATCCTATCTTTCAAATGAATATGCCAGAAGGGGCACTACGTGAAGCTATAAAAGAACGTTTTTCTAAAATAGAAAAAATGGATGATATGGGGTTTTTGAGAATCATAGGACCTTATGTATTAGGTCGAGTAAAATTTGAAACTGTTAAAAGTTCTAAAAGTGCTTTGAGTTTGTCTGAACTATTAAGTTCACCAAAAGAGCATTTGTTCGATGAGCTTATGGACAAGTTTGCCTTACGTTCAGGTGTTTCAGGTGTACAGCCTAAATTACTACTCTCTACTGAAAATAAAACAACTATGAAGTTTGAACACTATATTGTAAAGTCTTGGGATAAAGAGTATAAAGAGTTAGCTCTAAATGAGTACTTCTGTATGAGAGCTATTATGCATACAGGGTTAGAAGTGCCAGAGTTTCATATGAGTGATAATCGTTCTTTATTTATTATGAAACGCTTTGATGTAAAGGATGATGAATCTTATTTGGGATTTGAAGATATGTGCGTCCTTACAGGTAGAGGTACTGATGCCAAATATGCTGGCTCCTATGAAGAGATAGCAAGAGTTATCAAAGATGTAATTTCACCTAAATATAGAAAAGAAGCGTTAACTGCACTTTTTACTGCGCTGGTTATGAACCACTTTTTGAGAAATGGTGATGGACACTTAAAAAACTATGGTGTATTGTATGAAGATGACTATACAGATGCTAAGTTAGCTCCTATTTATGATGTTATTACTACAACTATATATATTAAAAATGATATTCCTGCGTTAAGACTCAGTGATGGAAAATTATGGTGGAAAGAAAAGAGTTATAAAAATTTTGCCAAGCTATCATGTGGATTGAGCAATAAAGAGTATGATGAAGTTTTGGAAAAATGTAAAAAAGCTATAGAAGTAACTAAACGAGAGATAGATAGGTTTCAAGTACCGGATGTAGCAGATTTCCTAGAGGAACTTAGAAATAGTTGGGTAGATAGCTTTTCTAAAATTAATTTAAAAAAAGTTAGTAATCAGAGCCACTTGCAGATTACCAAAAACAACCCACAATTTAAGCTAAATTAAATTTCAAAAAAACCTTTAGACCTCGATAAATGTTATAATACTTTACAACAAACATTAAAACTTTATCAAAAAAACTATAAGGCTTTTTATGAGA
>VCAW01000142.1 GCA_013607775.1 Campylobacterota bacterium
AAGTAGTAGAGGCAATCGATAAGCTTAACAGTAGACCAAGAAAATGTCTTGGATGGAAAACACCTTACGAGGTTTTTGAAGAACTTTCAGGGTTTGATGCTAGAATTGTGGTTCAGGGTATTCGTTAGAGATGCGAATTCGGGTATAATAAGAAAAATCATAAAAGACACAGATAAGGTATAGTATGCAAATAGATGACACAGTTTTAGCGAAATTAGAGAAACTTTCACACCTTCGTATTGATGAGAGTAAAAAAGAAGAAGTAAAAGCACAACTTTCAGGTATTTTAAATTATATAGAGAACCTAAATGAATTAGATACCGATGCATTATCTGCCTCTTTTTCAACACTTGACGGAGGTACTCCCCTAAGAGAAGACAGACCTCGTGAAGCAAATGATATTGCCCAAAATATCTTAAAACATGCACCTAAGAGTGCCGATGACTTCTTCATTGTTCCTGCAATCATCGACTAAATTTGTGCATCGACACATCTTGTAATTTAGAGTTGATAACACGGCGATTGTTGGGTATAATGAGACTCACTATCTAGAAAACCTCAAATAAAAGGATATTTATGGCTGCTTTTGACATCAAAAAACTACTTCAGTCTGTCGTAACTCATGGTGCATCAGATTTGCACCTTGTTTCACGTACAGAACCACAAATAAGACTCGATGGAGTACTTAAACCTGTAAACCTACCTAAAATGACAGGTGAAGACATCGAAGAGATGTGCTACTCTCTCATTACTGAAAAACAAAAGCAGCATTTTGAAGAGAATGACGAACTAGACTTTGCCCTGCTTATCCCTGGTATTGGTCGTTTTAGAGCAAACTACTATAAAACACTAGGTGACACAGCAGCAGCATTTAGGATTATTCCTATTGATGTACCATCCCTTGATGATTTAGGTGCACCACATGTCTATAAGTCACTTATTCAAAGAGAAAAAGGACTTATTTTGGTTACGGGGCCAACAGGTTCTGGTAAATCAACCACCCTTGCAGCTATGCTTAATGAGATTAACTTAACAGAACAAAAACACGTTGTAACGGTTGAAGATCCTGTGGAGTTTATCCATCAGAACAAAAAATGTGTCTTCTCACACAGAGGAGTGGGCGAAGATACCAAGTCTTTTGCTACTGCACTTAAATTTGCTATGCGTCAGGATCCCGACATCATACTCATCGGGGAAATGAGAGATAAAGAAACTATTGAAGCAGGGCTCACAGCAGCAGAAACAGGTCACCTTGTTTTTGCTACACTACACACCTCTTCAGCAGCAGGTACTATCAACCGTATTATTGATGTATTTACAGGAGATGAGCAACCACAAATTAGAGCAATGATATCCTCTTCATTGGTTGCCGTTATTGCACAGGCACTCTTACCAAAACTAGGTGGAGGAAGAGTTGCAGCTTCTGAAATACTCATTACTAATCATGCCATCTCTAACCTCATTCGTGAAGATAAAGTACACCAGATTTATTCACAAATGCAACTTGGACAAGGTGATTCAGGTATGCAGACACAAACACAGGCACTACTTAAGTTCCTTAAAGATGGGAAGATTTCGCGAGATATTGCCTTGCAGTATGCCAATAAACCAGAAGAAGTTTCAAAAGCCGTAGTACGTTAAACTCTAGACTAAAGCATTTTTAGACATAGATATAGATACAATACGAAAAAATAGTAAAAGACAGGGAGAAAATAGATGGAAAACTTTTCAATGATGGACTTCAACTACTTTGATGTTACCATTGCAGCCATTATCTTAATCTTGGGAATTAAAGGATTTATGCAGGGTTTTATAAAAGAGGCATTTGGTCTTGTAGGGCTTATTGCTGGGGTTTATTTTGCTTCACGTCTTGCTCCTGATGCTGCTGCTTTCATCGATAAAAACTTTTTTCATCTTGAAAACCAATCGCTCTTAACATTGATTGGCTTTTTGGCTATTCTTATTCTTATTTGGCTTAGTGCTACTATTTTAGGTTCTATTTTCTCTAAACTTACCAGTCAAAGTGGGTTAGGTTTTCTCAACCGTTTACTTGGTTTTGTAGCTGGTGGTGGAAAATATTTCCTTATTTTTGCACTTATTGTTACAGCGCTTTCAAATGTAACTCTGGTTAAAGATAATCTTGAAAAATATGTGAAAGATTCTGTACTTTACCCTTACCTTAAAGAGGCAGGTTCTTATCTTATAAATATAGATACCTCTTCTATGGGTCTTACTACAGTTGAGAAAAAAGATGTAGAATCAGTTTCCAAAGAACTAAACAGTAGCGTAACAGAAACAAACGCTACAACAAATTAGGCATTTGAGATGATTGCATATCCTCTACTTTTAGAAAAATTCCAGTCTTTATTGAAAGAAAACACTCTTAAATTCACAAAACAAAGAGAGCTTGTACTTAAATTTCTATACGACAATGATGGGCATTTTACACCAGAGGATATTTATACTTTACTTAAACAGGAAAACCCTGATATCAATATAGGTATCGCTACGGTATACCGTACTTTAGCCTTACTTGAAACCTCACAAATAGCCTCATCTATCTCATTTGGAGTTCAGGGTAAAAAGTATGAACTGGGACTGAAAAAACACCACGACCACCTTATCTGTACAAAATGTGGTGAGATTATTGAATTTTTTGACGATGTAATCGAAGAGAGACAAGATGCCATTGCCAAAAAATTCAATTTTAAAATGACTGACCATACGATGAAAATCGTAGGTTTATGCGAAAATTGTCAAGCATAACAATCGTTATATAATAACATTAAACATTACAATAGGAGAACCCTTGATATTTGAAAATCAATATATTCAAGAACGTATTAAAAAAACCCAAACACTAAGAGAAAAAGGGATTAACCCTTATCCGAACCAAGTCAAAAAAGGCTTACCATCCGCGACATTTTTAGAGGAATGTGCCTATGTCAAAGAGATTGACCTGCCTGAAGGTGAGATGAAACAGGACAAAACAAAGTCTTACACTCTCACAGGTCGTCTCAAGTTTATCCGCATTATGGGTAAAGCAGCATTTGCAAAGATAGAAGATGAAGATGGACTTGTACAAATTTACTTCAACCGTGATGACCTTCCAGAGGGGTACTACAATGATGTAGTCAAAAAACTTTTTGAAGTAGGAGATATCATTGAAGTCAAAGGATACCCTTTTGTAACGCAAACTGGTGAACTTACGCTACACTGTTTAGCAGTAAATCTTGTAACAAAAGCTATCTCTCCACTCCCAGAGAAGTTCCATGGTATTCAAGACCAAGAGATAAAGTACAGACAACGTTACCTCGATATGATTATGGATGCTGATGTGAAAAACCGTTTTGTACTACGCTCTAAAATCGTCTCTGCAATCAGAAGATTCTTTGAAGACAAAGGATTTTTAGAAGTAGAAACACCTATGATGCATCCTATTCCTGGTGGAGCCAATGCAAAACCTTTTGTCACGCACCACAATGCACTAGATGTAGACAGATACCTAAGAATTGCACCAGAGCTTTACCTCAAACGTCTTATCGTCGGTGGTATGGATGCCGTTTTTGAGATAAACAGAAACTTTAGAAACGAAGGGATAGATGCCACACATAACCCTGAGTTTACCTCCATTGAATTCTACTGGGCATATAAAACCTACATAGAATTGATGGAAGTGACTGAAGAACTCTTCGACTATCTCTTTGACAACTTAGGATTAGATAGAACGCTTCCTTATGGTGATATGGAAATCAATTTTGCCACACCTTTTGCCAAAGTACCATGGGTTGATTCTATTGTCGACATCGGTGGTGTACCAAGAGAAGTAGCTGAGAACAGAGATGCAGGACTTGCCTACTTAAAAGAGCGTAACCTCAAAACAGATGAGAACTGGACACTTGGGTATGTACAGGCAGAACTCTTTGACGAGTTTGTAGAAGGCAAACTTATCAACCCTACTTTCATTACAGACTACCCAGTAGATATCTCTCCACTGGCAAGAAGAAATGATGAAAATCCAGAAGTTACTGAAAGATTTGAACTTTTCATGGCAGGTAAAGAGATAGCCAATGGTTTCTCTGAGCTTAATGACCCTATCGATCAGTATGAAAGATTTAAGGGACAGGTAGATGCAAAAGAAGCAACTGGAGATGATGAAGCAATGCACATGGACACTGACTTTGTACGTGCACTAAGCTACGGGATGACACCTACTGCAGGTGAAGGTATAGGTATCGATAGACTTGTCATGATGCTCACTAACCAACATACCATCCGTGACGTACTTCTCTTCCCAGCGATGCGTCCAGAAGCTGTGCAAGAGACCCCTAAAATTTCTTCTACAGATGTCTGTAAAAAATGTGGACATGACGTAATGGAAGAGCTTAAACCTGCTAAAAAAGGGAAAGGGTACTTTTGTCTTGATGTGGCTGCATGTAAACAACGAGCTTCATAGAGAACATAAAATAAATATCGGGATATCTTTCCCGATATTTATAGGTTTAATTTAACCCTATCAAGGTGGGATTAAATTAAATTTGATATAAATACAACATTAAACCAAAAGGACCCTTATGTCATACGCTATAGAAACATTTGACCCAGAGATTTTTCAAGCTATTGAAAATGAAAGAGAGAGACAAACAGATCATCTTGAGATGATCGCTTCTGAGAACTTTACTATCCCTGCCGTAATGGAAGCGATGGGTTCTGTATTTACAAACAAGTATGCTGAAGGGTATCCTTATAAGCGTTACTACGGTGGATGTGAGTATGCAGACGTTGTTGAACAACTGACTATTGACAGAGCCTGTGAGCTTTTTGACTGTGAATATGCCAATGTACAGCCTCACTCAGGTTCTCAAGCCAATGGTGCGGTGTATGCTGCGCTACTTAAAGCCGGAGAGAAAATCTTAGGTATGGACTTAAGCCATGGTGGTCACTTGACACACGGAAGTAAGCCAAGTTTTTCTGGTAAAAACTACTCTTCATTTACGTATGGTGTTGAGCTTGATGGTCGCATCAACTATGACAGAGTGATGGATATCGCTAAAATCGTACAGCCTAAAATCATCGTTTGTGGTGCATCTGCTTACGCTAGAGAGATAGACTTTAAAAAGTTTAGAGAAATCGCTGATGAAGTAGGAGCAATTTTATTTGCAGACATCGCGCACATTGCAGGACTTGTCTGTGCAGGTGAACACCCTAGCCCATTCCCTTATGCTGACGTTGTGACTACAACTACACACAAAACACTTGCCGGACCTCGTGGTGGTATGATTATGACTAACGATGAAGACATCGCTAAAAAAATCAACTCTGCCATCTTCCCAGGACTTCAAGGTGGGCCACTTGTACATGTAGTAGCAGCCAAAGCTGTAGGATTTAAACATAACCTCTCAGATGAGTGGAAAGTGTACGCAAAACAAGTAAAAGCCAATGCTTCCAAGCTGGCTGAAGTACTTGTAGCACGTGGCTACGATGTTGTCTCTGGTGGAACTGACAATCACCTCGTACTTGTAAGCTTCCTAGACAAAGACTTCTCAGGAAAAGACGCTGACGCTGCTCTTGGTGCTGCGGGAATTACCGTAAACAAAAACACTGTGCCAGGTGAGACTAGAAGTCCATTTGTGACTTCTGGTGTACGTATCGGTTCACCTGCACTTACAAGCCGTGGTATGAAAGAAGCAGAGTTTGAGATTATCGCTAATAAGATTGCTGATGTTCTTGACAATGTCAATGATGCAGACCTACATGCTAAAATTAAAGATGAGATGAAAGAGTTGGCTCAGAACTTTGTCATTTACGAAAAATCAATTTATTAATTAGGATTTTTCTATAAAAGTCTTTGATTTAGCATTTAATGTTGACCATTACTACATCAAACGTTCTACGATTGTTGAAAAAATAGCTTTCAACAATCGTACTTTTTATGCAAAATTTGAACGCATCAATCAGCCGCTTACCCCTCTTCTTTTAAAACAACATTTTCATAGAGAATATACCATTGTGGTACCATTACTTCAAGACAATCATACAAATTATTTAGTCATAGAATATAAAGGCGAAGAGTATCAACGTTTTTATCATCTGGTAAGACATCTTTTTAAGACCCTTGAGATAGAAAACTACTATATCTATCAAGGTAAAGATAAAGAACGTCTGCAGGTATTTATAACTGTGGAGACTCTCTCTTTAGAAGAAGCAGATAGACAGCTCCAAGTTTATTCGGATGCACTCAAAGAGAAAATGACAAAACGATGGAAGACATTACCATCAATACAACTGCCAGAAAGCTATAATATCGTTACACTTCCCTATCTTAAGGGCTCCTCTATTAATAGGTGATACTCACAATATCACTAGCTTTTGTCTAGGCTAGGCACTCTTTTGAAGACCTAGCCTTAGCTAAGTCGAAAAAGAGTAACGACGCATAGGCGAAAGCTAGTGATGCCCAGAGGGTGGATTTTGCAAACACAATCTTGCACAAGATATTTCATCGTCTTAGCTATGGCTAGGACTCAAAAATCTCTTGCACAATCTTACATTTGCAAAACCCATTGTGAGCATTACCTATTATTAGAAGTGCCCTTAATATTTAAATATATATTAAGTGGGCTAGTCGGTTAACTCCTCCTTGTTCCATTTATAACCATAAGTAACATTTTTCTCAGTTACAGGAGCCGTTGAAACGGCTTGCTCTAGAAGTCTTCTAAATACAAGACCTCTGTGTTTTGATAATCTACGATTAAATCTGAAGGTAAATTCTTCCAAATAGGCTTGTAAGTGGTATGTTGCAAATGCACCTTGATGTGTACCGAGTATCCAACGTTTTA
>VCAW01000143.1 GCA_013607775.1 Campylobacterota bacterium
TTGTCTGGAAACATCTCAACAAATTCTCTATATGTTTGTGGATAATCTTTGCCAGCAATTAAAACTTTGTCTTGTTTCTTGTTATTTGATGAATTCATACCATATTATAACAGAGGAGGAGTTAACCGACTAGCCCACTTTTGAAATTTAATTTAGCTTAAATTGTGGGTTGTTTTTGGTAATCTGCAAGTGGCTCTATAGTATAATTTTAAAGAGATTGCAAACTAGGGTTAATATTAATTAATATCTACCGTTTATACGGGACCTTAGCAGAAGGTGTATCTTTGACTGTATGTTGCAGATGTGCATCCTGATCATCAAAAAATATGTCTGCACCAAAGGCTTTGATGACTTCGTATTTTTGTACACCACCTTGGAAAAAAGCTTCATCGACACGCACACCCCACCCTTCCAGTGTACCAAGTACACGTTCATGGGTAGAGAAGCTTCTAGCCGTTACCAAGGCTGTACGTATAGGTGAACTCTCCATAGGGAACTTGTCTTGTATCTCAGAGATGATTTTGAGGAATTTAAAGAACGGCCCTTTGCTTAGATGATTTTTGGCATTTTCACGCTCGTGGGCTATGAAGGCATCAAGACCACCTTCTTGGTAGACTTTTTCACTCTCATCACCAAAAATGACGGCATCCCCATCGAAGGCTATCTTGACCATGTCTGACTCTTGGGATGTAATGGGAGTATGAGGGAGAATGGTGGCAGCTGCCACGCCAGAGTTGACTGCCTCTTCCACATCGGGAGCATGAACAGAGAGAAAAAGGTCTACCTTAAAAGCTTCAAGGTAACGTGCTACCGGCGTGCCTGCTGTCCAGCCTGTGCGTTCTATGTCTAAGGCATAGTGTTCTATGGAGCGTCCTATGCGTAGTCCAGTTGCCGCGTTATTGCGTGAGAGTATGATGACCTCTATGAGCTTATTGTCAAACTTCTTGTTAATGGCAAGGAGGTTTTGCACAAATCTAAAGGCAGAGCCTTTGGCTAGAGGGTTATCTAGATGTGCAAGCTGATGGGTATAGTAGGACTCCAAACCCTCTTTGTCAAAGATGGCATTCTCCTCTTCCAAATCAAAGAGTGCTCTAGAAGAGATAGCAATTACCAGTTTGTCCTGTAAATCATACGCCACGATAATCCTTTTTTGTTCGCTTTATGACATTTTAGTGTGTTTTACTTTATCATGCGGAAATTTATTTGAAGGTCATACTTATATGGATACACTTTTCGTCTACGGCACACTTATGCCAAACTGCCCCAATGGGCACGTGTTAGAAAATATCGTAGGCAAGTTTGTGCCTGCTACAGTCAGAGGAGAATTTATAGGCGCTGGATGGTCTGATTCTATGGGCTACCCTGGCATCAAACTTGATGACAATGGCGACACCGTACACGGCTTTTTGTTTTACTCGCATAACTTGGAGAATAACTGGGAGTACCTAGACGAGTTTGAAGGTGAAGAGTTTGTGCGTACAGAAGTGAGTGTAGAGCGTTACGATGAACTCGATGTTGATACCTATATACTCAAACACACAAAAGAGGAACTCATAGAAGATTAAATTTTTTGCTATAATAAACCTATCACATACTAAAAGGAAGAAGAATGAGTTTTGGAATGATTGTTTTATTGATTATCGTTACGGCGGTGGGTTACCTTATTATGGCATACAACAGGTTTGCCTCTTTGCGTGCAGGTATTGATGCATCGTGGTCAGACATTGATGTACAGCTCAAACGTCGTTATGACCTTATCCCTGCACTTGTCGATACTGTGCGAGGATACAAAGACTATGAAGCAGAGACACTTGAAAATGTCATCAAAGCTCGTCAGCAGGGACTTAGTGCAGGTACTATGGACGAAAAGGCTGCAGCAGCAAATATGATAAGTGGTGCGCTTGGTAAGATGTTTGCTCTGGCAGAAGCCTACCCAGACCTCAAAGCCAACACCAACTTTTTAAAGCCCCAAGGTGAACTTTCTAACTTGGAAGATGCCATTCAAAGTGCAAGACGTTATTACAATGCCATTGTCAGAGACTACAACTTCAGACTTGAAGCCTTTCCTGATGTGTTCATCGCACAGAGATTTAACTATACTCCACGTGATTACTTTGAGCTTGATGCCAGTGAAGCGGCTGAAGTGAAGAAGATGCCAAAAATTGACCTATAAAGGTCAGGGATGTTGTTACCGAACCAAGTAAATACCTCAAAATTTGAGTTATTTACTTGGTTCGGTAACAACATCC
>VCAW01000144.1 GCA_013607775.1 Campylobacterota bacterium
GGCTTTTTATGGGTGTTTGTTTCATGAATATTTTGTGATATCAAGGGCTATAAAGCAATCAGCGTGTGCACTTGCCTGGTCACTTGCCACTAAGAGGTTTTGAGGTGAATTTTATGTATTATTTAGGTGCGAAAGTTAAGATAATAAGAAGTATAGATGCCATTTTCTTTACCATTTTCAAAGTTTACTTTGGATTTTACTTTCCTTTTTCATTATACCACCATGTCATACCTTGGCGTTTACCATCGACATAGGTTGATTTTTGTGTATTGTCTTCTATTATATACTCTTTTGCCATAGCGAGATTACATCCTAGACTTAAAGTCAAAGCCAATATTACTAAATGTTTCATAGGTATTCCTTTTTGAATTTTAGTCTACTTTTCTATTGTTAGGGTTAAAGTCTAGACCTTTGAGTACTTCTAATGTAGCATCAGGTTTTTTGGACTGTACTTTTTTCATAAGGTCTATAGGTCTGTCCATTTTATAAGTTAGTGTTTTAATCACTTTTCCTTTTTTGTCATACCAGCGCTTCTCACCCTCTTTATAACCATGTTTATAAGTTACTTCATTGTTGAGTGTACCATCTTCATTATATTCTTTTTGAATACCCTCTTTTTTTCCATGAACATAGTTCACTTCAGAAGCTAGTTTCCCTGTACTAAAATAGTATTTTTCTACACCTTCTTTGTTGTCATCTATATAGTTTACTTCTATGCGTAGCGTACCATCTGCAAAAAATGTTTTATTATTGCCGTCACGTTTACCCATTTTATAATGTATACGCTCAAGATGATTACCCTCTCTGTCATACCAGTCCATATCTCCGTCTCTTTTGCCATCAACATTATTGACTTTAAATGCAAGTTCACCAGAGTTGTAGTAGACTTTTTCAAGCCCATTTTTAACACCTTCTGCTGTATCAGAACGTGTACCGTCTTTGTATTCTATTTGAGACTTCACCACACCATCTTTAAAGTGTTCAGTAAAAAGTTCTGCGTGAAGTGTTGTGCTAAGTAGTGCAAGTGTAACGAGTGTAAGTTTGTTCATCTATATTTCCCTATATTGTTTATATTTTATTTTATGATACTTATTGAAATAAGTTTCTATGCTTTACCATGGCACAATAGTTTTGCACCACATTAATACCTGCTGCTTTTACACGCTCGGCTGCATCGTTGTTTATGAGTTCTAGTTGTGTCCAGTATGTCTTGACATCCCCACGTGCGATGACGGCATCAGCGATGGCATCAAGGGCGGCTGGTTTTCTAAAGACTACTACCATATCTACAGGTACATCTATCTCAGCCAGACTGCGGTAGACTTTTTCTCCCAATATTGTATCGCCTTTTGGGTAGACAGGTATCATTTTATAGCCAACTTCTTTTAGGTAGTGTGCTACATGGTTACTGGCTTTTGTTGTATCGGGTGAAGCACCTAAAACAGCGATGGTTTTGGCTTCTTCAAAATATTTTTTCATCTCTTCTGGGTTTGAGTTTACTCTTGGTAATTCACATTCCATCTTTATGGGTCCTTTGGGTATAATTCGTCTAATTGAACCCTCTGAATAACATAGCCATTCGCAACATCATCAGCTTTTGTCTAGGCTAGGCACTCTTTTGAAACCCTAGCCGTAGCTAAGGTGAAAAAGAGTAACGACGCATAGGCGAAAGCTAGTGATGCCCCTTGGGTGGGTTTTGCAAACGCAATCTTGCACAAGATATTTACTTCGTCTTAGCTATGGCTAGGACTCATAAATCTCTTGCACAATCTTACATTTGCAAAACCCATTGAGAATGGCTATGTTATTCAGAGGGTTCAATATATAGTATCAAGGAAAGATTAATGTTAGACTTAAACAAGATAAAAAAAGCTTATGAAAGAGTATTAGGTGTGGTGCATCGTACACCTTTTGCCTATGCACCGATTTTGAGCCAAATGTCTGGCTATGAAGTATACTTGAAAAAAGAGAACCTTCAACGTACAGGAGCCTTTAAATTACGTGGTGCATTTAATAAAGTAGCTTCGCTCATAGAAAATGGACAGACAGGTGGTGTTGTAGCTGCAAGTGCGGGAAACCACGCACAAGGTGTAGCATTTGCTGCTAAACATTTTAATATAGAAGCCACTATTGTTATGCCAGAGTCTACACCATTGACTAAAATACAAGGGGTAAAAGAGTTTGGTGCAACGGTGATATTGCATGGAAGTAACTACGATGAAGCGTATGCCTATGCTGTGACCTTTGGTAAAGAACACAACTATACGTTTGTGCACCCTTTTACGGATGAAGAGGTCATGGCAGGGCAAGGTACCGTAACTTTAGAGATGTTTGAAGAGGTAGATGACCTTGATGCACTTGTTGTTCCTGTTGGTGGAGGAGGGCTCATCGCCGGTATGTCAGTGGCGAGCAGAGCATTAAAACCAGCGTGTAAGATTATCGGTGTTTCTTCAGCCGGCGCACCTGCCATGAAAAAGTCTTATGATGCCAAAAATGCCATAGACACAACGTCTGTACGTACCATAGCGGATGGTATCGCTGTGCGTGACACTTCACCAGTGACACTGGACTACATCTTAAACAATGTAGATGCTTTTGAGACCGTTTGTGAAGATGAGATAGCCTCTGCCATACTCTTCTTGCTTGAACGTCAAAAAGTATTGGTAGAAGGTGCTGGAGCTGTGGGTGTAGCTGCACTGCTTCACAATAAACTTGATTTACCTAAAGGCTCAAAAGTCGGTATCGTTCTTAGTGGAGGAAACATTGATGTCACGATGCTTTCTCTTATTATAGAAAAAGGACTTATGAAGTCTGCACGTAAGATGAAACTACAAGTCATTCTAGTCGACAAGCCTGGTGCCTTGCAGGACTTTACAGGTATCCTTACAGATATAGGTGCAAATATCGTTCAGATAGGCTATGACAGAACCTCTACAGATTTAGAGTTTGGTGATGCACATGTTTCTGTAGCATTAGAGACAAAAGGGGTAGAACACCAAGAACTTATACGTCAAAAACTCACTGAGGGTGGATTTTCTTTTAAAGAAGCACATTGATGATAGCCATAGATTTAGGCTCTAATACATTACGTGTATTGGCATATGACTGTGCAAGTCAAAAACAGATTTTTTCATATGAAAAAGTAGTTAAAACAGCAGATGGATTAGCTTCTTCCGGGCAGATAAATGAAGAAGCTCTTGCTCGTGTGATAGCAGCTATAAAAGAAGTAAAAACACAAGTTGATTTTAGCACACAATCTATAAAAGCAGTTACAACCGAAGCGATACGCCGGGCATCTAATGCTCAGAGGGTACTTAAAGAGATTCAAAAAGAAACAAATGTATGTTTCGACATTATCTCAGGAGAAGAAGAAGCTAGACTTACGCTTCTTGCGGTAAAAAATAGACTGACTAAACTGCATTATGCTTCAGATACTTTTGTGTTGGTAGACATCGGCGGAGGCTCGACAGAACTTATCTTTCATTATAAAGATAAAACCATAAGTAGAAGCTTTCCTGTAGGGATTGTAACGATTGCTCAGAGTTATGAGACACTTGAAAATATAGAAGAAGCACTGTCTCGTGAGATGCTTGACATGCAGATGTTTTGTGCGGAACTCTATGCAACCAAGCAAAAACCGGACTCTTTTGTCGCTACAGCAGGTACACCGACAACAGTGGCGGCGATGAAATTGGGATTTAACTATGAAACGTATGATGCTGCGAAAATAAATGGTACATCGCTACAAAAAGAGGAGTTAGATTTTTATTTGAAAAAACTTCTATCGATGCCTTTTGAAGAACGAGAAATAGCTGTTGGTACAGGGCGCTCAGATTTGATAGCAGCAGGGATACTCATTTATAAACAACTCTATACGATGTTAGAGTTTGAAAGTTGTGTAGTTATAGACGATGGGCTACGTGAGGGTGTGGCTTTGGAGATGTGTCTTGAAAACTCTAATAAACTCTAACCTTTTTTCGCTATAATCAGACAAAATATAACAATGGAGTGCGTAATGGGACAAATGTCTGGTGCACAAATGGTATGTGAAGCGATTATCGCCGAGGGTGTGAAGACCGTATTTGGTTACCCTGGTGGGGCTATCATGCACGTTTATGATGAAATATATAAGCAAGAGGGGTTCGAGCATATCTTGAACCGTCACGAACAAGCATCTGTTCACGCAGCAGATGGATATGCAAGAGCAACAGGTGAAGTAGGGGTGGCAATGGTCACATCTGGACCTGGATTTACAAACGCAGTCACTGGACTGGCAACTGCATATATGGATTCTATTCCATTGGTTGTTATCTCTGGGCAGGTACCACTTTCGCTCATCGGTACTGATGGTTTTCAAGAGATTGATGCAGTAGGTATCTCTCGCCCATGTACAAAGCATAACTTTTTGGTACGCACACTTGAAGAACTTCCTCGTGTACTTAAAGAAGCATTCTACATTGCACGTTCAGGACGTCCAGGACCTGTTCTTGTAGATATCCCTAAAGATATTACAGTAGACATCGGCGAGTTTGTCTATCCTGATTCGGTGAATATTCCTACTTATAAGCCAACGTATAAAGGGAACAAAAAACAGATAGATAAAGCTGTTGAAGAGATTAAGTCTGCGAAAAAACCTTTGCTTTATATCGGTGGGGGTGTTGTACTTTCTAATGCCTATGAGCTTGTAAGAGAATTGGCAGAGAAGACACAGATTCCTGCGGTAGAGACACTAATGGCTAGAGGGGTTATGGGTGCGAAAAATCCATTGCTTCTTGGTATGCTTGGTATGCATGGTAATTACTCGTCCAATATGGCAATGTCTGAGACAGATTTGGTTATCTCTTTAGGTGCCAGATTTGATGACAGAGTAACAGGTAAACTTTCAGAGTTTGCAAAGTATGCAGATATTATCCATGTTGACATTGATGCAGCAAACATTGGAAAGCTTGTAGATGTGGACTATCCTATAGTAGGAGACATTACAGAGGTACTTCAAGCGATGTTACCACAGCTTGATGGTGTAGATACAGACCGTTATGAAGCATGGAGAAATATTTTAAATCGTTATGATGAACTTCATCCTCAGTCTTATGTAGATTCAGATGAAGTGATTAAGCCTCAGTGGGCGATTGAGCGTATCGGTGAGCTTATCGGTGAAGATGCCATTATCACTTCAGATGTTGGACAGCACCAAATGTGGGCAGCACAACATTATCCGTTTGACAGACCACGCCAATGGATTAATTCTGGTGGGCTAGGAACTATGGGCTTTGGTTTCCCCGCAGCTCTTGGCGCAAAACGTGCATTTCCTGAAAAGACAGTTGTCAACGTCACAGGTGATGGTTCAATCTTGATGAATATGCAAGAGTTGGTTACTGCAGCTGAGTATAAAATACCAGTCATTAACATGATTTTGAACAACCATTTCTTGGGAATGGTTCGTCAATGGCAAACATTCTTTTATGAAAAACGTTACTCTGAGACAGATTTGAGCTTTCAGCCTAACTTTAAGGCATTGGCTGAAGCGTGTGGAGGCATCGGGTATGATGTAACTACCAAAGCTGAGTTTGATGCAGCCGTGAAAGATGCCATCAAACAAGATAAAGTCTGTTTCATGAATGTACAAACCAACTGTTTTGAAGATGTACTTCCGATGGTACCATCGGGTGGAGCACTCTTCAATATGATGTTACCACAAACGACAAAAGGAGATGCGTAATGAAAACAAATGTAAATGAAAGACGTGTTATTTCTGTCATTGTGATGAATGAAAGTTCTGTACTTTCTCGTATTACAGCACTTTTTGCTGCACGTGGTTATAACATTGAGTCTCTTACTGTGGCACCTATCCCTGATAGTGATATGTCGCATATCACTATTGCAACCAAAGGCTCTTCTAAGCTCATGGAGCAAATTACCAAACAGCTTCATAAGCTCATTCCTGTCTATAAAGTAATAGAACATGAAGAGATGGTAGAAAAAGAGATGGTATTGGCGAAGTTCCCTATCGCTGAAAACTTGGCTGACATTTCAGTACTCTCTGCTGCTTATAATGGTGGAGTTGTGAATGTTGGTACAGAAATGATTATCGTGATGGTAGCAGATGAACCAAAACGTGTCAAACACTTTATCGAGGCAGCACAGCGTTACAATCCTTGTGAGATTGTACGTGGTGGTGTTGTGGCTATCGAAAGATAAAAATTTAAGGGCAACCACAAGGGATTGCCCCTACGATTTTAAATATTATATTTGTAGGGGTATCCCTTGTGGGTACCCTTTTAAAAGGATTTCCTTATGACCTACAAACTCTCCCAAATCACCAAAGAACTTAATATTTATTTTAACGGTAATGACATTGAGATAGATGGTATTCATACACTAAAAGAAGCTACTTCTTCGCAACTCTCTTTTTTCACAGATGCAAAATATGCCTCTCAACTTCCAAATACGAAAGCAGCAGCAGTTTTCATTGATGAGAAACATGCAGAATTATTACCTTCCACAACAATAGCACTCATCACTGATGAAGCCTATTTGAAACTTGCCTATGCCTCAAAGTTTTTTGCACATAAAATTATCACAAAAGGTGGACATCCAAATTTGGGTGAAAATTATGATCTAGATAAACGTGTACGTTTTGGTAATAATGTGACGGTAGGGGATAATGTTACTATTATGGCAGGGTGTTATGTAGGTGATAATGTAGTGATAGGAAGTAATACTTTACTTTATCCTAATGTAACACTCTATCATGGTACACATATTGGTGATAATTGTATCATTCATGCTGGAACAGTAGTAGGATGTGATGGGTATGGATTTGCACACACAAAACAGGGTGAGCATATCAAAATCTATCAAAATGGTAATGTAGTGGTAGAAGATGATGTAGAGATAGGTGCGAACTGTACCATAGACAGAGCAGTCTTTGGTACAACCTACATTCGCAAAGGTACAAAGCTAGATAACCTCATACAAATCGCACACAACTGTGATGTAGGTGAACATTCACTGATGGCGGCACAGGTAGGATTGGCAGGCTCAACTACGCTTGGACGTAATGTAGTTATGGGTGGACAGAGTGCAACGGCAGGTCACTTGGAAGTCGGTGCCTTTACTACAATAGCAGGAAAAGGTGGTGTGACCAAATCATTAGGAGGTGGTAAAATGTATGCAGGTTTCCCCGCCATAGAGATAAAAGCATGGCGTAAAATGCAAGCGGTGTTAATGAGGTTAGTTAAAAACCGTTAACTTTTTGTGCTATAATCATTTACATTAAAAACTAAAGGATTTATTATGAGTGGAACAGTAACAAATATAGATGAAATGACACTAAGTGGTACAAAAGACGGCAAGATTAGCATTACAACGGTTGCAGAACCTTATGGTCCTAAATCAGAGTCTGTAGCAAGTATTGGTATCTCTTTACAAGCTGGAGCTACAGAGCCAGATTGGAAAGTGCATATTCCTAAAGCAAATATTGATGCTGTAATTAGTGCACTTCAAGAAGCGAAAAAGAGTTTATAGCAAACTCTTTTATTCATCATGTTTCATTACCTTATATTGATCTAGTGCTCTTTGCATTAAATCTTTATCAGGGATTTTTCTACCTGCAATATATCCAACAATCTCACCATTTTCATCTAATTTAGGCTTTATCCATACTATGACAAGATAGTACTTTCCTTCGTTGGTCATGTTTTTGACAAAACCTTCCCAGTAGTTACCCCCTTTGATGGTTTCCCACATACCTTTAAACGCAGCTTTTGGCATATCGGGGTGTCTGTTTATATTGTG
The DNA here is from genome assembly GCA_013607775.1 of Campylobacterota bacterium. Classification (GTDB taxonomy): domain Bacteria; phylum Campylobacterota; class Campylobacteria; order Campylobacterales; family Sulfurovaceae; genus Sulfurovum. The sequence goes on from VCAW01000144.1 coordinate 7,798, forward strand.
TGGAGATCCGATAAGTTCTTCTTTTGTACAACCTGTAAGTTCTCTAAATTTACGGTTTGCATAGGTAATGATCCCCGCTTTATCTGTCTCGGTAATCATAACTCCACCGTCAAATGGTACTTCCACATCTATTGGGTCTGGTTTTTTAATTTCATTCCCTGGAGCCACTTGCAGATTACCAAAAACAACCCACAATTTAAGCTAAATTAAATTTCAAAAAAACCTTTAGAGCCCGATAAATGTTATAATACTTTACAACAAACATTAAAACTTTATCAAAAAAACTATAAGGCTTTTTATGAGAA
>VCAW01000145.1 GCA_013607775.1 Campylobacterota bacterium
TTGCAGTAAGTAGATATGTACCGATAAGCATATATATAATAAAATATTTCATGAGTTCCCTTTGTGTAGTGGTGTGTAGTGAGAATTTTAATCTAAAATATGTCAATTTGCCATATTTTTAAAGCTATAGAAAATTATTCGATAGTATATGAATATCTATATAAAAAAGGATAGCCATGAGCCAAAACATCACAGAGACTATTCATGAGTTAGAGACGATGAAAAAGTACCCTAAAGAGCTTTTTTTCAAAGGAAACCTAGGGTTACTTAAACGTCCTAAGGTCTCCATAGTAGGAACACGAAGACCTTCAGCATATACGCGTCAGTTTACGTATACTCTAGCCAATGCATTGGCAAAGAGAGGGGTTTGTGTGGTCTCAGGTGCTGCGATGGGAGTAGATACCATAGCACATGAGGGAGCAGGTGCATCTAACACTATCGCAGTAGTAGCAAATGGCTTAGATATTCGTTATCCAGTGGTCAATAGTAATTTGATAGAAAACATTGAAAGCGAAGGGCTAATGATAAGTCAATTTAATGATGGCTTCCGTGCAACAGGTTGGAGTTTTGTGGTACGAAACGAAGTAGTTGTAGCACTGGGAGATATACTTGTAGTCACAGAAGCACAACTCAACTCAGGTTCTATGCGTTCTGTAGAGTTTGCCCAAAAAATGGGTAAGCAAATCTTTGTACTACCTCACAGACTTGGAGAAAGTTCAGGTACGCAGTCACTTTTAGAAGACAAAGAGGCAAAAGCTATTCATGACATAGAGTCTTTTGTCTCTACATTTGGATGTGCCGTGGCAGATGATGTAGTTAAAGATGAGTTTTTTTATTTTTGTCAGAAGTGTCCCAGTGTAGATGAAAGTATTCAAAAATTTGGTGATAAGGTTTATGAGGCGGAACTCGAAGGTATCATCACGATACAGCAGGGTATCGTGAGACTAAATTAGTTTATTTTTTTGACTCTTTTAAACCGGTTTCAGCAATCTCTACTTTAGCAACCTCTTTAGATATTTTGGCTTCTATCTCTGCTTTGAGTACCTCAAGTTCTGTAGGGTAAGATGATATCTTTGCAGTAGCTTCTGCTTTCATCTCTTCTAGTTTCTCTTTATTTTCTTTTGAGAGTTCGGGTACCATCGTTCGCATAGAAGATTTGGCTATTTCGATGTAAGACTGTGATTGTGCGACTTCTACATCAGAGACAGACTTTGCTATCTGTACTTGAGAAATGTTTTTAGCAATGCTCAGTGTCTCTTTTTCATGTGGGAGTGTTTTAGGTACGGTTTTACTTATCTCAACACGTTGTGTTGCTTCAGCAATGTTTTTACTCGCATGTGCTTTGGCTATCTCTACATCGGCAATAGCCTTAATGATAATTTGCAAAGATGCTTCTTCTATTGCTTTTTTATCTTCAGGCTTAGCCATGTCTACAGCATCTACAGCTTTACTTATTTCTGCGATGGCTTTTGCTTTTGCTATCTCAACATCAGCAGTGTTACGTGCCATCTGGGCAACGGCATTTGTTTGCACAATTTGTGTCGAGACACTTTGCTTAGAGATATTATCGTCAGTTTTATCAAGATCAACATGTTTGACCATTTTGTCTAAGGCATCGAGAGCATCTTTTCTAGCACTCTCTACACTGTCAACAGCTTTTGTCAAATAATTAGAAAATGAGTCTTTGTCGGTTTTTGTTTCTATGGGAGTCTCAGCAAATAGCAGTGAACTTCCTAATAGTGTCAATAGTATCAATGGTTTCATGGTAATCCTTTAGAAGATTATAGTTTATTAATCTAAAATCTGCATAGTAAGTAAGATGAAATGATGATAGAAAGGGATGAAGTGTGAAAAATATCTTCTTTCTAAGAGAAGAAAGAAGATAGTGTACGGTTATTTTTTTGCTGCTGCTTTTGGTTTTGAGAGTTGCGTAAAGAGTTCTTCCAAAGAAGATTCCGGAAGCATACCTGCTTGTACAAATTGTACATCACCATTTGTATCCATTGCTACAAGGAATGGGATACTCCCTCTCCATTGTGCTCTTTGTTGAATGTAGCTAACAAGTTGTGATGCTGTCTCTTCCGAAACAACGATGTAGTTCATCCCTTTTTCTTTTGCAAATGAAGTCACTTGTTTCTGGTTGTAGCCTTGCACTTCAATAGACACTATAGCCAATTTATCTTGATGCTTTTTTTGAAGGTCAATTAAGTGGGGAATAGACGCAAGACATGGAGGACAGTTATGTCCGAAAAATTCTAAAAAGATTACTTTTCCTTCTAGTCCTTCTATTTTTAGTCCTTGTTCCGTACCTGTAACATTATAGGTTTTACCTGTTATATCTGTCATTGTCATTTGGGCAAGTGGTTTCTCGGCAGCTTGAGCAAAGGTTGTAAGCGCAAGTAGCAGTAATGTTGTCAGTAATTTTTTCATAAATAGAGCCTTTATTGTATTGATTTGTAAGATTATACACTATGAAGATGTAAAAAATTGTGTAATTGCTTTATTTTTTAGGGATTATTTTCAAAGAGCATCAAAAGGGAAAAAAGGAGTAAAAATGATATTTGAGACAATCCCTATGTTTAAGGGAAGGGAGGGAAGAGATTATCTCATTGATGCTCTTGTAAAAAAATTATAACGCTATAAGGTTAACTGAATACTAATAGTAAAAATGTATGTTTAGAAAAAAAGTTTGGGATATTTGAAATAAAAGAGCATCACATTTAAAAGGGAGGGAGGGAAAAATGATGCTTAAAATAATGTATAGTAAATGAAAAAGGAGACTATCTATTATCTTATGGATGCTCTTGTAAAATTATTATATAAGCCTAAGGTTAACTGAATACTAATAGAGGGTATAATCAAATTATGAATAATAAACTAAGGATGATATTGTGTTGAAACGTTTGGTGATTATGGGAGTGTTGGTTGTTTCTGTGCTGCATGCAGATATACCTTTAGAGAAGAAGATAGGGCAGATGCTTATGGTAGGCTTTCACGGTACCTCTGCACAAGCACATAGTCAGATATGTAAAGATATTAAACAGTACAGCGTAGGTGCGGTGATACTCTTTGACTATAACCCTGTAGATAAAAGCAAGCCTAAAAATATTGCAAATATTGCACAGGTAAAAGCACTTACAAAAGAACTGCAGGCTTGTTCATCAGATGGGAAACTTCTTATCGCAGTGGATCAAGAGGGTGGTAGGGTACAGAGGCTTAAAAGTAAGTATGGCTTTTATGGTAAATTCCCCAAAGCTTCAGATGTCATCAAAATGGATCAGAGTAAAATCAAGTCAACTTATACTAAAATGAGTGCTGAACTCAAATCTGTAGGTATTAACTACGACTTAGCCCCTGTGGTTGACTTAGATATTAACATGAAAAACCATGTCATACATGGATTAGGGCGTTCTTTTGGTAAGAACCCTAAAACAGTTGCTAAATATGCTTCTACTTTTATAGATGCTATGCATACCAACGGTGTTCTTACTTCACTCAAACATTTTCCTGGACATGGTTCATCTATGGGTGATACGCACAAAGGTTTTGTGGATGTAACAAACCTATGGAAAGAGGTAGAACTAGAGCCTTACCATCTTCTCAAAGACAAGGCAGATACAGTCATGGTAGCCCATGTCTTTAACAAACACTTAGACGACAAATATCCTGCAAGTCTCTCATACAAAACCATAACAAAAATTCTACGCTGGAAGTTAGGTTATCACGGAGTAGTCATTACCGATGACTTACAAATGGGTGCTATAAGCAAAAAATACGGACTAAAAAATACTCTCAAACTTGCCATTAATGCAGGAGACGACATCCTACTCATAGGTAACCAGCTTGATCCTAAAAAAGTACAAAGTACAAAACTTCTAGTAGATACGATTGTATCGCTTGTAAAGTCAGGTGAGGTAAAAGAGGAAAGTATAGACAAAGCCTATGCGCGTATACAGAAGTTGAAGAAGAAGCTTTAACTTTTAGCCAAATACCTCTCCAAAATAATCTGTGCAGCCACAGAGTCAATCTTTCCATCTTTTTGATGACGGAAGACACCTTGGGTGAGTTCTTTGGCTTCTAGGCTTGAGCTTTGTTCGTCTTGGTAGGCTACTGGGATAGTGAGTTCAAGAAGTGAGACGAAGTGTTTGATGCGTCTTTCCATCTCTTCGGAGCTTGCTGCATCTAGTGGCAGACCTACGATGAGTTTTTCTATCTCCCACTCTTTTAAAAATGCATTGACATCTCGTGCAGCTTGGTTACGGTTTTTACGTAGAATGGCAGTTTGGGGCATGACGATGTTACTACTAAGGCAAATCGCCACACCAATACGTTTGAGTCCTACATCTATACTTGCTAATTTCATGCTAAAATTATATCAAAATTAGTATCTATTGTATCCCCTTTCATAATTTCTGTCATATCCGTTGTTTCGGTAGTTTGTTTCCCCGAACCCATAATAGTTTGCATTGGCAGGCATATAGTATCTATGGTCAAAGAGTCCACGACCTCTTATTCTATCTCTATATGTATAGTATCTGTCATAACGGTAGAACACATCTTCAAAGTAGTATCCATAGCGGTTAAAGTATCCGTAAAAGAATCCTTCGTTGTCATAAAATGATGCTCTGTCATATTTATAGGCTAAAATCCATCCTCTTTTGATACGGCTGTATCCACGCTGTCTTATAGGACGATAGTCATCGTAATAACCTCTAGATTCTGTATAGCCATAGTTGCGACCGTTTTGGTGACCCCCGTTGTTGTAGTGCATACTTTTTGAGGCAGTACGTTTTACATTTGGGTGTGTGACTTTTCTTTGTTGCATACGTTTAAACTCTTTGTGTGTTTTGAAGTTTCTTGTGTGTGCTTTATGTTTGGTCATTTGACGATCCATCTTTTTAATGGTTGCCTCTGGCAGTTGTTTGGTATTTTTATCTGAAGCTTGCGCGCCTAGTGTCAATCCTAATGTAAGAAGAAAAGTTAAAAGTAATTTATTCATTTGTTATCCTTTAAGTGTTTATTTGAAGAAAGAGATTCACTTTCTCGATAAGGCATCATAAGATAAGTTTGTGTAGCTATTGTGAGTGTAGTGTGATTAAGAAGAAGTAATAAATAAGTAAAAACATAAAATCCTTTGATAGAATTATGTATGGGGAAACGACTTGTAAAAAATACTTAAGGGTAATATAATGCAGTTTCAAAAGATAGGTACAGGAATAATAGGATTAAATATTTCCACTTGGCTCTACGCCGGAGATGGAAGTAATGCAGAAAACATCGGACTTTGGATAGCCTTGATTGCACTTGCAGTAGTAGGGTTGTTGATACTTTTTTTCTCTTCTCGGCAGTCACGCAAGCTTCAAGAACTCCATCAGGCACTGTTTGATAAACAACTTGAAATGGAAAAAACCAAAATCTTCTTTTAACAAATATGAGTGAAAATATTCATAACATTGCCAAACAGGCACTCGAAGAGAGTCGACAGGTAATCAATACACCCGTAAGTGTAGAGAGCAAAGAAGAACTCATTACCAATGTGGAAAATCGTTTGCTTGATGTGACCAATGACCTTATTGACTTTTTAAGACTTAAGTCTAAAAAAGTAGAGATACTCAATGAAGAGTTTAACATCAACAACGTACTCAATGAGGTTTCCGGAACTATTTGTACACAGTTTGCAGGCAGTTCGTGCGAACTTATTTTTGATATCGATAAAAATATTCCTCGTAAGTTGATTGGTGATTCTCTACATTTGGGGCAGATACTTGAGAGTATTTTAGAGTACCAGATGGATCAAGCCAATGTTGCTGAAGTGAAGTTAGAGATTTCTATGTTTGAAACCTACGGTGACAACATAGAGATGCAGTTTAAAGTGAGTGACACAGGGCTAGGACTGACAACAGAGGCACAAGAGCAGTTATTTATACCATATTACGATGAAGCACTAGGCTCTTATGTAGGACTTGGACTCTTCGTTTCTAACGAACTTGTGACTATGATGGAAGGTAAACTCTCTATACAGAGTACCATTGGGAAAGGAAGTGTCTTTACTTTGGCATTGCCGTTAAAAGTAGTAGACAAAACCAATAAACGTATGTATCGTTTGCCTAAAAAAGTGCTCATCGAGAAAAAAGTACTCATAGTAGATGACAACTATAATGCGGCACTTGCTATTAAAAAGATGTTTGCATACTTTAAACATGAAGTGACAGTGCTTACACAAGAGGAGTTTAGACGCAACATACCAAACCTTACACCTTTTGATATTATTGTATTAAACCAAGGATTATTCTCTGTCCGTTTGGTAGAGTATTTGAATAAAATTAAAATGGGTAAATCCCTTAAAGTCATCGCACTAAATTCACTGCTTAAAGCAGATAAAAGTAGTTTTGTAGATGATGTGATAGATAACTATCTCTATAAACCATTAAACCAAGAGCGTATATTTGAACTCATTGTTGGGCTATATGATTTAAAAGATTCTATAGAGCTTGATGAAGATGAAAAAGAGACAAAACGTGTACAAACGACCAGAACACATATCTTGGAGACAAGAGGTATTACGCAAGACCGTTTTGAAGACTTTAAAGGTAAAAATCTTCTTATTGTTGAAGATAACCTAATCAACCAGAAAGTACTTACAAACCTACTGCATCTTTCTCAAATGAAAATCAGTATCGCAAACAACGGGCAAGAGGCTGTCGATATGGTCAAAGACAGTAAAAACAACTTTGATTTGGTCTTAATGGATATCAACATGCCTATTATGGATGGATATACTGCCACACAGATGATACGACTTGACCATAAATATGACAATCTTCCGATTGTTGCCTTTACTGCATTGGTGTTAGACAGTGAAATTAAAAAGATGTTCAACTCAGGTATCAATGCTTTCCTGGCAAAACCGTTGAATATAGGAAAACTTTATACGGCTATGGCTATGTACTTTAACGATGTGGAGATTTCTACACCAGTAGTAGAAGCAGTTGAAGAGCGTGAGTTTGCTACGTATGCTGGGCTTGACATTAAAGAGGGTATTGAACGTTCAAATGGAAGCGAAGCATTGTACCTTGAGGTCGTTAAAGAGTTCTCCGAAGCCTATGGTGAAAGTGGTGCAGTCTTTGAGAAGTTGGTGAAAGAACATCGCTATGAACAGATTAAAATGCTTTGTGTCGATATGAAAGGACTCTCTGGTGCCATCGCAGCGCATGACATGCATAACCTGATGACAGAGATACTGCAACATATCCTCTATAAAAAGTATGATTTGGTAGCAAACTATAAAGAAAAATATGTCTTTGAGATTAAAACACTGAATCGTTCTATTAAAAAGTATCTGTCAGATATCTAGCTAGGTACAGCCTTTTTAGGTAAACGCATACCTGCCTTCCAAGGTGTGGTGTAGCGTGTGCTTGTTACGTCCATCTTTTGGAGTGGTACATCACAATTCATATACTTCGCACGCTCATCTTCACTCAAATAACGCTTACAAATTTTCATACGTTTAAGATATTTTGGTTCTTCGTCAAAGTGACTGATGGTTACTTTTCTGGCTTTAGAACTAGCATGTGCGAACCAACCATCACCTAGGTACATCATACCAACATGGTTGATACGTTTACTACGCTTATTGGTGCTGCCAAAAAAGATAAGGTCACCATATTCAAGTTTTGCAAACGGTACGGTTTTCCCCATTTTAGCTTGTTCTTGTGCGATACGTGGGATATCCATACCCATAGAACCATAGATGTTATAGGTAAGCCCTGAACAGTCAAAGGCATCCGGTCCTTCTTCTGCCCACACATAAGGTTTACCAAGGTAGGAAGCAAGTAGGGCTTGTATATTTTTTCTGTTAGGCTCACATACTTTTTCAGGTTTTATGATGTCATAATTTGGGTAAGCGTAGGGTTTTGGAGAACAGGCAGAAAAAAATAGACTGGCACCAAGAAGTGCTGTAGAGAGATAGATCTTTTTTTTCATAAATAACTTTCTTCTTAGAGTATAAGCATCGCATCACCATAAGAAAAAAATCGATAGTGTTTTGCAATAGCTTCTTTATATAAGTCTAACGTTTTTTCTCTTCCAACAAAGGCAGATACAAGCATGATAAGTGTACTTTTAGGCAAATGAAAATTGGTGAGTAAATGGGTGACGCGCTGAGGTGGGTTATGTAGGTTTAAAAAAAGGTCACATTCCCCTTGTGTTTTTTGTGTACGGACATAGTACTCAAGTGTTCGTGTCACCGTGGTACCTATGGCAAGTAAGGGTTTATCGCTGTCTATTACCTGTGCTGAACTTTCAGGAATATCAAAATACTCAGAATGCATAGGGTGTTCAAGTATTTTTTCTACATCTACAGGTTTAAAAGTACCGGCTCCTACATGGAGTGTGACTTTATGTGTGTTGTGTCTTTTTTGTAATGCATCAAAGAGTTCAGGGGTGAAGTGTAACGAGGCAGTAGGGGCTGCGACGGCACCAGCCTTTTGTGCAAAGAGGGTTTGATAGTCTGTCTCATCTTCTTTATTATCTTCTCTTTGCATATAGGGAGGCAGTGGCAGGTGTCCTATATTATCAAGCACTAATACAAGATCTTCAAAGCGTATCTCTTTACCATTATGGGAAAAAGTAACCACACGGGAACCATCTTCGTTAAACGCAGTGACTGTTGCTACAAGATTATCGTCAAAAAGGAGTTTTGTACCTATTTGTACTTTACCTCGTATCATGACAAGATAGTGGTGTGCATCTAGTGGTTTGTTAAAGAGAAGTTCAACTTTACCTCCGCCTTGTACAAACCCTTTTTTGTTGATGCTTTGGGCTTCTTTTACACCAAAAATACGTGCTTTAATGACACGGGTATCGTTAAGAAATACATCACACTCTTTGGGTACAAAGTCCAATAGATGTTTGAATGTCGTATGGGTGATAGTGTCTATTTTTCTGTCATAGACCAAAAGTTTTGCATGGTCTCTAGGATGTACAGGTGTGGTAGCTATGAACCCCTCTGGGAGTTCATAGTCATAATTTTCAGTAAGTATTTCTGGAGACATTAGGCTGTAGTATCTTCACTCTCATCGTCATCATTTTCTTCCTCTTCGACATAGGGGTTTACCATTTTTACAATAAGGATAGAAACACCATAAAGTATTACCAGTGGTGCTGCCATAAGCAGCTGTGTGAGTACATCTGGTGGTGTAAGAAGCGCAGCGACTACAAAGATGATAAGTACTGCGTAACGGAAAAAATCTTTAAGTGTTTTGTCGGTAACAAGCCCTAAAAGTGCCAAGAAATAGGCAAATACAGGAAGCTCAAAAGCAATACCAAAGCCCATCATAATTTTAGTAAAAAAGCCTACATAGTCTTCGATGTTAATCAGTGGGGTATAAAGGAAAGAACCAAAGGTAATGAGAAACTGAAAACCAAAAGGTGCGACCACATAGTAGGCAAAGAGTATACCAATCCCAAACATGACTGAGCCACCGACAACAAAAGGAAGAATCATCTTCTTCTCATTGCTATAAAGTCCTGGGGCAATGAAAAGCCATACTTGGTAGAGTATGAACGGTAAAGCACCTAAAAGTCCTGCAAAAAATGAGACTTTGAGTGCCACGAAAAATGCACCACCTACTTGGTGTGTGGTCACCATGCCATCTGCAGCTTTTTTAGAGAGGCTTGCTACCTGTGCAAGTGCTTCATTAAGTGGTGCAGTAATCCACTCTAAGATACTTTCATGAAAGGTAAAAGCCACGATAAAAGCGATAAATACAGAAAGAACAGAAAGACCAAGTCTTTTTCTGAGTTCTACAAGGTGGGGTCTTAGTTCATCAAACATTATGCATCACCCTTTGTCTCTTTTTTAATTTTATTCTCTTTTTTGGGCTTTTTCTTAAAGGTAACGGTTTCATTTTTGCTTTCTACCTGTGTTGTAACGTTTTCTACTTCTTTTGGTTCTACGCTAGGGAAGTCTGCTGAACTCTGATTGTCATAGTCAATAGCATCATCAAGGTCATCAAAACTCATGTTTTTAAAGCCTTTGAGTTCGTCTGTCGCCTCTGTGAGTTGTTTTTTATAGTTGAGTGCTTCTTCTTTCAAGTCTGCAATTTTCATCTCTTCTTCCAAAGAACTTTTTGCATCACCAATGGTTTTTTTCACACCTTTGATAAATTTGGCCATCTCAACAAGTGTACCAGGAAGTTTGTCTGGACCTAAAAACAAGATAGCAATAATAGCGATAAGAAGTAATTCGGTAAATCCGATGCCAAACATACATAAACCTTAAAATTTTAATAGGTGTATTTTAGCCAATTATCCTAAAATGTAGAGTGCTAACTCATCACTTAAAAAGAAATTCTCATTGTAATAGTGTGTAGATGTTGCAATAAGTTTTTTCTCTTCACATAAAAAATCAGTCCTTTTTTGCATTTCTGCACAGAGTGTTGCTTTCTCTATGCCAATGTTAGAACGTAATCCTAAAAAGATTCTTTCTGTAAGTAGTTCATCTTCTGTGAGTGTTTCTTCAGTGACATGCAGAGGGTTTTCTATGTATGCTTCTATGCCAGTGCTGGGGTAAAAACGTCTCTCTTTTAAAAAGCCTACGGCACCTGCCCCTGCACCAATGTAGTCTTTTATCTGCCAGTAGCCTTTGTTATGTTGACTTTGATAGGTACCGAAATTTGAGATTTCATAGGCTTTAAATCCATGTTTTTCTATCTGCTTGGATACAAAGAATGCAAGATTTTCATCATCTTGTCGTACTTCTGGAGTCTCTGCAAATTTTGTACCCCCCTCAATGGTCAGTTCATACGCAGAGATATGATCAATGGGTAGAGAAAATGCAGTCTCAATGTCTTTTAAAAGCAGTGCTTTGGTGTCGCCTTGATAGTTATAGATTAAATCTAAAGAGATATGCTCAATACCGAGTGCTTTTGCCTGAAGGATACTCTCTCTTGCTTGCTCTGGATTGTGTGCACGGTTCAGGGCTTTAAGTTTTGCAGCATCAAAACTCTGCACACCAAAACTCACACGGTTTACACCTAGGTTTTTCATACCCTCTAGCCATACTTTACTCGCTGAGTTTGGGTTCGCCTCTGTGGTGATTTCAGCATCTTTTTTAAGATAGGGTTGCAGTAGTTTAAAAATGGGTACATAGAGTTCAGGAGAGACAGTTGAAGGCGTACCCCCACCGATAAAAAGGGTTTCAATACTCTCTTTTTTGGCCTTAAAACGTGTGAGCTCAAAGCTAAGTTGCGTATGCAGGGCTTGCATATATTTTTCTCTAGCATCAAACTTATCGACATAGGTATTGAAAGAGCAATAATGACACTTGGAATCACAGTATGGGATGTGAATATATGCTAGCAAATTAAACGCCTTATAACCGTTATTTTGATAAAATAATATCAGAAATTTGAGAGTAACTCTCTTTAAATGAGAATAAATTTAAAAATATAGACAACAGTAACAGCTATAGGGGCTTTTCATAAAAGGTTTTTTGCAAAAGCTTTTTTGATAGAAATTTTTTAGAAAAGAGACACTGTTGTTTCTAATACAAATGAAATGAGTTGACATTATGCAAAGACAGAAGACATATCGTCCAAATGTCGCAGCTGTGATACTCTCTTCCAAATATCCTGATACGTGTGAGTTCTTTGTAGCACACCGTAGTGATATAAAAAATGTATGGCAATTCCCGCAAGGGGGCATTGATGAAGGTGAAATACCCAGAGAAGCATTAAAACGAGAATTGTTAGAAGAGATAGGCTGTGATAACGTAGAGGTTTTGGGAGAATATCCTGAATGGATTTCTTATGATTTTCCAAAAGTGTCAAAAGGGAAAACATACCCTTTTGACGGACAGACACAAAAATATTTTTTGGTACGTCTCAAAGAGGATGCAGAGATAAATTTAGATGCATATCACATACCAGAGTTTAAAGAGTATAATTTTGTATCGTACGAAGATTTACTTAAAAAAGTGACGTATTTTAAACGTCCTGTTTACAGAAGAGTGATTGATTATTTTATCAAAGAAGGTTTAATATGAAAAATGTGACTAGTCACATGAGCCCTCTGCCGAAGAGGTCACAGCGACAGCGTAGTATTCAGAGCTTTGCTCTGAATGCGTCTATTTTATAAAAAGGTCTTATTTAGATGTTAGTTGTACATAAATATGGTGGTACAAGTGTTGGCGACTTAGATCGCATTGAAAATGTGGCAAACAGAGTTGCCAAAGCCAGAGAAGAAGGTAATGACATTGTCGTAGTAGTCTCTGCAATGAGTGGTGAAACAAATAAGCTCATAGGTTATGCAGAACACTTTACAAGCACACCAGCGAAAAAAGAGATGGATATGCTTTTAAGTTCAGGTGAACGTGTGACTGCTGCATTGCTTTCTATTGCGCTTCAGTCTAAAGGTTTTGATGCAGTGGCTATGACAGGACGTCAAGCCGGAATCGTTACAGACGATACGCATACCTATGCACGTATTGAATCCATAGATCCAAAAGCTATGCATGATGCTATCGAGAAAGGTAAAGTGGTTGTAGTAGCTGGTTTTCAGGGTATCAACAAAGATGGTTCGGTGACGACACTTGGTCGTGGAGGTTCTGACCTCTCTGCGGTGGCACTTGCCGGTGCACTCAAAGCGGACCAGTGTGAGATTTACTCAGATGTAGATGGCATCTACACCACTGACCCACGTATAGAACCAAATGCTAAAAAGCTCGATACTATCTCTTATGATGAGATGCTGGAGTTGTCGAGTCTTGGGGCAAAAGTATTGCAAAACCGTTCGGTAGAGTTGGCAAAAAAATTAGGTGTGAAGCTTTATGCAAAAAGCAGTTTTTCAGACAATGAAGGTACATTGATAACAGAGGAGAGTGACAATATGGAAGAAGTATTAGTATCTGGTGTTGTACTAGATAAAAACCAAGCAAGAGTAACACTAAGAGGTGTTTCGGACAGACCAGGAATTGCTGCAGAGATATTTACAAAGCTTGCAAGTGAAAACATTAACGTGGATATGATCATTCAAAATGTTGGAACAGATGGTGCAACCAATCTTGGGTTTACCGTACCTCAATCAGAACATGAAAATGCTAAAAAAGTGATGGCAGGATTTGACCATGACATCGAGGGTATGGACTTTGATGAGCATGTATGTAAAGTCTCTGTTGTCGGTGTAGGTATGAAGTCTCACTCAGGTGTGGCTGCTACAGCATTTACAGTATTGGCAGAGAACAACATCAACATACAGATGATTTCGACTTCAGAGATTAAAGTTTCTATGGTTATCGATGAAAAGTATGGTGAACTTGCTATTAGAACACTACATGAAGCATACGAGTTAGATAAATAATGCAACAACTGCTTAAATGGACACTTGACACCATAAGGGAAGAGGAATCCTCTTTTTCGTGGATGGAAGAGTACCGTTATGAGTGGGCACCACTTGTAAAGAGTGCAGTCTCTCAAAGTGTTGAGGGAAAAACTGTACTTATTGTGACCGACGAATCACACAAATGGTTTGGAAAATATATTTTAAATGCAGTCAATGATTTACGTAAGAACAGACCCTTGTTACCCTTTTATCAACTCTCTGAGTGTTTTCCAAACCTTTCTAACCTGCACACGACAGATGAGATGCAATTGCTTGAAGATATGTTAGAGATTTCGTATCCTAACGGATATTATGTTTGGTATATAGGCAGGGGTGACCACCCTTACAGTAAATTGGCATACCGATGTGACAACAGTTTTTTATGGGTACTTGATGAAGAGGTACAAAATGCTTTTGCTTTGCGCTCTTCAGACCCTTTACTTGACATCAAACTTTTACAGCTCTACAAGCTTTTTGACACCACACTCTCAGCTGCACTTTTTGGGGAGTTAGAGTTAGATTCATGAGATTGACAAGTCAAGTGGTAATCACCGCACAGATGGGCAAAACAATCGAAGATTTAGAAAAACTCCGTACTAACGAAAGCATCGTTGAAATCATCACCCCTGCTTGTGTGGGTGATACAGCGCAAGAAGATACCTTTACCCAACCTTTTGTACATAGACACATTACAGACAAAGTTTCATTTTCTGTGTCTGATGCCAAACTAGCCATAGAAAAAGCCTACATGGCAAGTGATGAGCAAACCATCATAGTACTTGCAGACAAGGCTTTTACGCCATTGGTGCAAAACAAACTTCTAAAAGTCATAGAAGAACCACCTAAAAACAAAATCTTTATTTTAGTAACCGAGAGCAAATCGACGGTTTTAGATACTATCAAATCACGTTTACCTATCACAGTACTTTCTGAAACAAATGTTGAAGAGGTTTTGGCTTTAGATATAGGGCAGCTTTCACTCTCGTCTGTATATGATTTTGTACAAGAGCATAAACGTACAGATGCTAAGGCTATGACTATTTTGGTAGAGCGTATAGTCAAAGAGGTGATAGCATCGAAAAAGTATAATTTGGATGATAAAACTTTGAATTTGTTTTCCAATAGTTATACGGCTTTAGATATGGGGTCTCCTCCTCAGTTTGTTTTGAATGCTTTGTTGTTAAAGTTGTTGGCTCGGAAAAAACGGTAAAATAATTATATATTATTTTGTTCTGCAACTTGCCTCATGGTCTATTTGTGGCGTTGTTGCTCTCCTTACTTTTCTAGAAAAGTAAGCAAAAGTCGTTGTCTCTCTCCAATCGCTCCGCTTTCAAGGGCGTTCGAGACAACAGGCACGCATTCGCGTGATTAATGAGGAGTTTTTTTTGTATATTTATAAATTAGGTTCAATGACAGATAAAAAAGCTGCACTTAAAGCACTAGGTGTTGAGTCTGGTGGGGTGGGGATTATGGCTAAGAAAATGGAGTTGATGTACTTCTTCATTAAAGACCTTAAATGCCCTGCGGCAAATATACTCAAGCAAGATGCACTGAGTATTGGGGCGGATTTGGCTGTGCCGGGTGGAGTGATACTCTGTGAGAGGGAACTTTATGACTGCATACTCATCGGTACACGTAAACATATGGAGATACTCTCTAAAAAAGAGTTAGCACAACCTTTTGGGCTTAAAATTGTTGCCAATGAACTTAAAAGATTTCTAGCAGTGAAAAACAAACCTACTCAAATTATGGGTGTTATTAATGCCAATGATGACAGCTTTTTTGAGGGGAGTCGTTTTCAAAAAGAGGATGCCATCACTCAGATAAAGCAGATGATAAGCGATGGTGCAGACATCATAGATATCGGTGCAGTCTCTTCACGTCCAAATGCAGAGGTGGTAAGTGAGTCTGTCGAATTAGAACGTATAAAACCTATCTGCGATGCTATAGCTTCTGAAAAACTTTATGAAAAGGCTACTTTTTCTGTAGATAGTTATACCCTCTCAGTCGTAGAATATGCCTTAAAGTCTGGATTTACGCTTATTAATGACATCACAGGGGCGAGTGATGAAACTATCATCAAATTAGCTGTAGAACATGATGCCAAACTCTGCATTATGCATATGCAAGGTACCCCTAAAACCATGCAGAAAAATCCTCACTATGATGATGTGATGGTTGATATGAGTGCATTTTTTGAAGAGCGTATAGCAAAGTGTGAAGCTTTAGGAATGGAAAGAAAAAACATCATCCTAGATGTGGGTATTGGCTTTGGTAAAACCTTAGAACATAACATTACACTCATTAAAAACATGGCTCACTTTCAAGTTCTTGGTTGTACAGTGTTGGTGGGAGCTAGCCGTAAGTCTATGATAGACAAGATTATCGCTACCCCTGTTGAAGAACGTTTAGCAGGGACATTGGCGTTACATCTTAAAGCTGTGGAAAATGGTGCGAGTATCGTGCGTTGTCATGATGTTAAAGAGCATGTGCAGGCATTGGCTGTATTGGAGGCATTGAGATGAGTCATAAAAAAGTATATATCTTGAGTGGTGCAGGACTCAGTGCTGAGTCTGGTATACGTACCTTTAGAGACAGTGACGGACTGTGGGAAGAGTTTAGTATAGAAGAGGTTTGTTCTGTGCAGGGTTGGATGCGTGACCGTCAAAAAGTCTCTGACTTTTATGATGCAAGACGTGCAGACTTGGCAAGTAAAGAACCAAATTATGCACATAAAGCACTCGCAGAACTTAAAAATAGATACAGTGATGAGATAGAGATGCTCACACAAAATGTAGATGATATGCTAGAGCGTGCAGGGTGTAAAGATGTGATACATCTGCATGGTACATTGACTGAGCTTCGTTGTGAGAGTTGTGGGGAAGTCTTTTTTGTAGGGTATGGCTCACAAGAAGGTAAAACATGTCCTGCCTGTACTTCAGATGATGTACGTCACAATGTTGTGATGTTTGGTGAAGCTGCACCTGCATATGAACACTTAAGAGAACTCTATAACTATGCCCAAATGGTCGTCGTCATCGGTACAAGTGGACAAGTGATAGACACAGTATACATCGCACAACTGGTTGAGAACTCAGTACTCTTAAATCTCGATATAGATGAAAACATAGACCAGTATTTTAAAACACGTATTTATGCGAAAGCTACCGAGGGGATTGACGAAGTTGTTGATTTGGTAGAAACATTTTTAGAAGAGAAGTAAATGACAAAAGAAGAATATTTAAAAAAAATAGAAACCCTTAAAAAGTGGGCGCACGCCTACTATGTTGAGGACAACCCCATTGCCACCGATGAAGAGTATGACAAGCTTTACCATGAAGTATTAGACTATGAGACAGTACATCCTGATGAGGTAGTGGAAGATTCTCCTACCAAGCGTGTGGGTGGTGTGGTACGTGATGAGTTTAGCAAAGCCAAGCACATCAAGCGTATGTGGAGTATGGAAGATGTCTTTACGACTGAAGAAGTGCAGGAGTGGCTAGACAGGGTAGAGAAAAATGTAGGCAAGTGTGACTTCTTTTGTGAACCTAAGTTTGATGGGGCTTCTATGAACCTGCTCTATGAAGATGGCAAGCTTATTCGTGCCATTACTCGTGGCGATGGTGTTATAGGTGAAGAGGTGACAGACAATGTTCGTACCATCCGCTCTGTACCCCTTACCATAGCGTATGACGGGCTTATAGAAATACGTGGAGAAGTGGTCATTCGTAAAGATGATTTTGAGATTATCAACCGTGAAAGACTAGACGAGGGTGAAGCACCTTTTGCCAATCCACGTAACGCAGCAGCAGGGAGCCTTAGACAGCTTGACTCTGCCGTGACCGCCAAGCGTAGGCTCGTTTTTTACCCTTGGGGATTGGGTGAGAATAGTTTAACCCAAAGCAGACTCTCGGACAAAATGGACTTTGTGTACAATCAAGGCTTTCTCAAACCACCATACTCAAAAGAGTGTAACACCATAGAAGAGACAGAAGAGTTCTATCAGTTTCTCATCAGTAAGCGTGACGAGATACCTATGATGATGGATGGGATGGTTATCAAGGTAGATGATGTGCATCTGCAAGAGGACTTGGGCTACACCGTCAAAGTACCTAAGTGGATGTGTGCCTACAAGTTCCCAGCCGTAGAGAAAGTGACCAAAGTAAATGCCATTACCATACAGGTAGGACGTACAGGCGTACTTACTCCTGTAGCAGAGGTAGAGCCAGTAGATTTAGACGGTGCTGTCATCGCCCGTGCAACCTTGCACAACTTCGATGAGATAGAACGCAAAGGGCTGATGATAGGTGACAGCGTCATACTCATACGTTCAGGGGATGTTATACCTAAGATAACCAAAGTCCTTACAGACAGACGAGATGGTTCGGAAATCCCTATAGCAAGACCAACCGAGTGTCCTACCTGTCACTCGGAAGTACTCGATGAGGGTACACTCATCAAGTGTCAAAATTTGGACTGTTCAGACAGGGTAGTAAACTCCATCATACACTTTGCTAAAAAAGGGTGTATGAACATTGACGGGCTTGGCTCTAAGATAGTGGAAATATTGGTCAAAGAGGGAAAAATAAAAGATATTTTGGGACTGTACCATCTAAAGTTTGAAGATTTAGAAGGGATGGAAGGTTTCAAAGAGAAACGTATCCAAAATCTCCTTGATGCCATAACTGCTACAAAAGGTGCTCCACTGCATAGACTCATCTCAGCTATGGGCATAGAACACATAGGAGAGGTAGCAGGAAAGTCACTGGCTCTTGAGTTTGGACTTGGCATTGTAGATGCAACATTTGAAGAGGTAGTAGCCATAGATGGCATAGGCGAAGAGATGGCTAACTCTTTGCTGGAGTTTATGAGAGTGAACCATGATTTTGTCTTAAAGTTGTTCGATGTTATCGAACCTACAGTGGAAGAGAAAGTGGAAGCCAAAGAGAATCCGTTTAAAGATAAAACTGTGGTACTCACAGGCTCTATGTCTGTGAGTCGTGGTGTGGTGAAAGAGATGCTAGAGAAGCTTGGTGCTAAGGTAAGTGGCTCTGTGTCTAAGAAGACGGATTATGTGATTTATGGAGAAGATGCAGGCTCTAAGCTAACAAAAGCTGAGAGTTTGGGAGTGGCTACGCTTACTGAGGATGAGATGAGGAGGATGGTGTAGATATGGGAATAGGTATTATAGTTATTTTCTGGATGATAGTCATTATTTTTATATCCTTAATCCTAACACCTTTTATAAAGAAAAAAGGTTTTTTAAAATGATTTTTACAAATATTCATTACTTTGATAGTATTCTTTAGTATCTTTATTAGTCTAAATACTATTGGACAAGAATTGATTGGTAAACGTTCAGGTAGTTTTGGCGATAGTGGATATTGTGAAGTGCAAAATAACTATATGATAGAGTGGATTGACACTTGGAATAATGCAACTTTAACTGATGGAAATAGAACTATTGCAGTTAATAGTAAATCATTCTCAGAAAGTTTTAAATTTTTTATTTATAATGATTTAATTGTTGTGAAAAAATCAACAATACCTCATAAGTTATTAATAATAAATACTCCCGAATTCGCATCTCTAACGAATACCCTGAACCACAATTCTAGCATCAAACCCTGAAAGTTCTTCAAAAACCTCGTAAGGTGTTTTCCATCCAAGACATTTTCTTGGTCTACTGTTAAGCTTATCGATTGCCTCTACTACTTTTT
>VCAW01000146.1 GCA_013607775.1 Campylobacterota bacterium
GGCGAAATAATTCTTAGTCGTGGAAGTATTGAAATATTGTCCTAACCATTATTTTATTTCCTTATGCAAAACATGATATTGATAAAGTATAAAACTTTTAATTGATAATAACTTTCATTTTAAGTGTGATTAAGAAAAAGTTGACTATACTTCTCCTAGAAAAAGATTGATAACTATTATCATTTAAATGGGTTATTGATAAGCATAAGGAAAAGTTTTGGAACAAATCGTTATTGCACTTGCAGGTCAGCCGAATGTAGGGAAATCCTCCCTCATTAATGCTATCTCCAACTCAAAACTCCGCGTAGGTAACTTCTCCGGTGTTACAGTAGACAAGACAGAAGTTGAGTTTACTATCTGTGATGATGTAACATGTAAAGAGTATGAAGCACACATCATTGACCTTCCTGGTGCTTACTCACTTACTGAGTACACCATAGAAGAGAAAGTCACCAAAAGTTTTTTACAGTCAGACGAATATGATGTCATCGTCAATGTGGTGGACTCCACCAACCTTCAAAGAAACCTACTTTTCACCACGCAACTACTAGAGACTAGTAAAAAAGTAGTCGTTGCTCTTAACATGAGTGATGAAGCTGAGAAAGAAGGCATAAGCATAGATGAGAAACAACTCTCAGCTATACTGGGTGTACCGTGCATCAAAACTTCAGCCACAGATAAACGAGGAATAGATGAGCTGAAGCATGCCATTGTAGAAGTGTATGAAAAACATGAAACCACTTCTAAAGTAGTCTACTCTGACCACATAGAAGAAGAGATAGCCAATATCGTAACCTTTATGCAGGAAAAAAACTATAAAAGCTCTGTACCCTACCGTCACTTAGCCGTCAAACTCCTACAAGAAGATGAAGATGTCTATAAGAAAATGCATGACGAACCTATATGGATAGAGTTACTTCCTATTGTACGTAATGGGCTCAAACACATCTACTTACATACTGACACAAAAGACCTGCAGGAAATATTTGCCGATGAACATTTTGCCTTTGCCAAAGGTGCCAAAATGGAAGTGATGGCAGTCAAAAGTATGAGAGCAAAAAACCTCACACAGAAGATAGATAATCTACTTATCAATAAGATACTTGGTATCCCACTGTTTCTTTTCTTTATGTGGGGACTCTTTCAACTAACTTTTGTTCTAGGTGCCATACCTATGGACTACATAGATGCATCTTTTATATGGTTAGGTGAACAGACAAAAGTATTACTGGGTAATGGAGAACTAGGGTCACTCGTAGCAGATGGGATGATAGCAGGTGTAGGGGCAGTCATTATGTTCTTACCTAATATTATCATCCTCTTTTTGGGAATAGCCTTACTTGAAACTACAGGATATATGAGCCGCGTGGCATTCTTGCTTGATGGTTTTTTCCATAAGTTCGGTCTACATGGAAAAAGCTTTATACCACTGGTCACTGGTTTTGGATGTTCAGTGCCAGCCTACATGGCAGCACGTACACTTAAAAACGAAAAAGACAGACTCATCACACTCTTCATCATCGGTTTTATGTCTTGTGGTGCGAGATTGCCTATCTATGTACTTTTTGCAGGTGCGTTTTTCGGTCAAGAGAATGCAGGAAATATCTTATTTATTATCTATATTTCAGGCGCACTTCTTGGCTTGCTTATGGCTAAAGCACTGAAGATGTTTGTCTTTAAAGGTGACGATGAACCTTTTGTAATGGAGATGCCAAAGTACCGTATGCCATCACTTAAACTCATCTGGCACACAGTATATGGTCAGGCAAAAAGCTACTTGAAAAAAGCAGGAACATACATCTTGGGTGCAGCAGTACTTATCTGGTTTGCCTCTAACTACCCTCATGTAAATGCACCTGCAAATCTAGATGCGAATCAAGTCAAACTCTATGAGCTTGAAAACTCTTACTTAGGGAAAGTAGGACACGCATCAGAACCATTTTTTGCACCACTTGGTATGGACTGGCGTATGGCAGTAGCCTTAGAGTCTGGTCTTGCAGCTAAAGAAGTTGTTGTCTCTACACTTGGGGTACTCTATGCACAAGGGGAAGTCGTAAATCCTGAAGATTCAGGACTTATCGCACAAATCAAGGCAAACATTCCTTTTGCCGCTGCCATAGCATTCATTGTCTTTGTGATGATTTACTTACCATGTTTGGCAGCATCTATGGTCTTTGCCAAAGAGGCGGGTGGATGGAAATATCTGGTTTATCTATTCTTTATGACAACCGCCAGTGCGTGGATACTGAGTTTTATCGCATACAGAATCACACTATTGATAACAGGAGGATAGAAGATGAACTTAACAGAACTTACAAAAGGTAATAAAGCAGAAATCGTTAAGATACATGCAGACAAAGCACTTAAAGATAGACTTAACTCTTTTGGTGTGATGCGTGGGGAAGAGCTTCTTGTTAAAGGCTGTTCTCTTGGCAAACAGACTATGGAAATAGAAGTAGGTTCCACACTTATCGCACTGCGTAGAGATGAAGCCGAAAAAATAGAAGTCGAAAAAATATAAATTACCCCTATAAAAAGATATAAACCATGTTCAAAAAAATGATATTCACATTACTTGCAGTTCATAGTGCTTTTTTGCAAGCAGAAGCCATACACCCTCATGAAGAAGGAAACAACACAGCTATCAAAATAAAAAGTGTTAGAGGTGTTTTAGGAACCAATGATCCTATCGCACATACACGCGCTCAGATACGTGCAGGATACATTACACTCAAAGAAGACAATAGTCCAAGAAGCAATGCCTATGCATTGGGAGGACATGTCCACTTTGATACCAAGAGATGGTATGGTATTGAGCTAGGTGTATCTGCATATACAGTACTAAATCTTACAAATACACAAAATCCTTCACCTCTTCATGAAGATTTTTTTGATGCTGATGGCGATAGTTTTATACAACTCACAGAAGCCTACCTTGATGGAAAATGGGGAGAGACAGAGCTCAAACTAGGAAGACAAATACTAGATACTCCTCATGCAGACTCCGATGATATTCGTATGATTTCCAACTATTTTGAAGCCTATACACTAACTAATAATGACATAAATGGATTAACACTGAGTCTTGGGTATATTTCAAAAATGGCCGGTTGGGAAAATGGTGTAGATGCCAAAAAATTTGTGGACATAGCAAAAGTCCTGGGAACAGATGCAACAGATGGTGTCTATTTTACCTCTGCATCTTATGATGGTATCAAAGACCTGTCCTTCTCATTGTGGTATTACCATTTTACAGATATTGCAGATGTACTCTACACTGAATTGGGCTATGAAGCATATGTATCAAGTATGTTAGACATTATCATTGGTCTCCAATATGACACTTCCAAAGAAACAGGTTCTGCACTTTTACAGCAACAAGATGCAAATACTTATGGTATCAGTGCAGAATTCGTCTCCGAAGAGATAGGTATACATATACTTACAGCATACAATAAAGATACTGGAGAGACAGGTGCTAGTTCACTTAACCTTGGGGGAGGTGCACTCTTTACCTCCATGGAAGACCAGACACTTGATGCCATGGGTATGGCAGGTGAAGCATGGATTTTAGGTGCAGGATATCACTTCTCTGCTATAGGCATAGATGGGTTAAATCTAGGCTTGGCTCTTGGATCATTCAAATCAGCACAAAACAATGAGTATGAATCTAAAGAACTTGATGTTGTCCTTGAATATAGTTTTAACACATTTATATCACTCACTGCTGCCTATGCTGATGTAACATTTTATGCAGGCATAGATGATAACAATCAAGCACTGCAAAACTACAATCAATTTAGAATTATCGGGAATTACAACTTTTAACTAGCCATATGATGATAATTTAATCACTTTTTTGTACATAATAAACCCACAACACGATAAAATATACCATAATTAAAAAAGTGAGGTATAAATGAGTTACGTAAAACCAGAAGTCGTTGTCGATCAAATGATTGCAGCAGGAACATACAAAGCAGGTTTAGATGTTAAAAATCTATTGATACGTGGAGCACTATCTGGAGCATTTTTGGGGTTTGCTACAACCTTATCTATCACGGCAACTGCACAAACATATACACCCATTGTAGGAGCATTACTCTTCCCAGTTGGGTTTGTAATGATTGTATTACTTGGTCTAGAACTCATGACAGGAAGTTTTGCACTGTTACCTGTGGCACTTAGTGAAGGTAAAATCACCTTTTCCAAAATGCTGAGCAACTGGAGTTGGGTTTTCATAGGTAACCTCATAGGAAGTCTCATCTATGCTGGTCTTTTTGTTATAGCCATCAGTAAGTTTGGACATATAGACAGTTCTCCCGTTATAGACCTTATCAAAAAAATAGCAGCAGCGAAAACTTTGGGCTATGCACATTTAGGTAGCGATGGTCTTGTAACAGTATTTGTCAAAGCCATACTTTGTAACTGGATGGTAACACTGGGTGTTGTTATGGCACTTACAGCCACAACAACCATTGGTAAGATATTTGCTATGTGGCTCCCTATCTTAATCTTCTTTGGACAAGGTTTTGAACACGCCGTGGTAAATATGTTTGTTATCCCAACAGGTATGATGCTTGGTGCAGATGTGACTATGTCTGACTGGTGGTTATGGAATGAGATACCAGTCACGATTGGGAATATCATCGGTGGTGCTGTATTTACCGGACTGGCACTTTACTTAACCCACAAAAAGAAAGACTAAATAAATTGTGTAACCTATGTTACAGACAGGGTATTTAGAAACTGTCATAATACGACTATCTTAAATAAACAGGAGTCAATTATGACATGTAACGTAGGAAAAATAGACAGAATCATTAGAGGTGTCGTAGGTGCCGCAGCAATCGCTTGGGGTGTAATGAATGGAAATATCATTGCAGATGTAGTTGGAGGGGTACTTCTCTTTACCGCTATCATCGGATGGTGCCCACCCTACGCACTTCTTGGCATCAATACAGGTTGCCACGTTAAAAAAGACTAAATCCATATCATGCTATAGTATCTCACTATAGCATGGATATATTATGAAACTCACTTCTTATCCATTTCTTGACAAACTCGAACCTGAAGCACTTAGCTTTTTAGAACAACATATTACACCCGTTTCCATACCTAAAGGTACGCTACTCTTTTACCAAGGTGATGTATGCGAAAATATCTTATGGCTTACCCAAGGAGAAGTTCGTCTCTACACGCAGTCTGATACCATTGAGGACATCACACTGTACACCCTAAAAGCTGGGGAACAATGTATTGTCAACACCGCTTCACTTTTTTCTAACACAGAAGCTATTGCTTCAGCAGAGACACTTACCGATATAGAAGGCTATGTCATTTCAGCCAAAAGTGTCAAAGAACTCACACGCCTCAGTGATACCTACCAAAGCTATCTTTTCTCACTCTATCAACTTCGCTTTTAAGAGCTTACAGGACTTATCAATGATATCAAGTTTAAACGTTTGGATACGCGTATCATAGAGTGGCTGGGCAAACAACCTCACACGATGATAGAAACAACCCATGAACAACTTGCTACTGAGTTAGGAAGTTCACGTGTCGTCATAAGTCGGCTACTCAAAGAACTGGAACAAAAAGGTGTTGTGGCATTACATCGAGGGAAGATAGAGCGACTATAGTACACACAACTACACATTGCTTTTGGTATTATTTCTTAAATAAACTATATTTAGGATACACATACAATGAAAAAAATACTACTTTTTTTAGGACTAAGCATTGCTGTAGTGGCAAA
Organism: Campylobacterota bacterium; assembly: GCA_013607775.1. GTDB lineage: Bacteria > Campylobacterota > Campylobacteria > Campylobacterales > Sulfurovaceae > Sulfurovum. The sequence continues at coordinate 5,759 of VCAW01000146.1, forward strand.
GACACAAACCATCGTATTTGCAGCAGGATGTTTCTGGGGTGTTGAAAAACATTTTGAGCATATGGATGGTGTTAAAAGTTCCAAGTCTGGTTATGCAGGAGGAAGTTACGCTAATCCTACTTATGATACGGTGCTTCAATACAGACATAGCAACAAAAAGGTACTAAACCATGCAGAATCTGTAGAGGTTGTCTATGATGACAGTAAAATCAGTACAGAAAGTCTCATCAAATCTTTTTGGGAACTCCATGATCCCACGCAAGGTGACGGACAAGGTAATGACAAAGGGAACAACTATCGTTCTGCACTTTACCACACCACTGAAGCGCAAAAGAAGATTGCACTCTCTTCCAAAGCTATCTACCAAAAGCTACTGACAAAAGCTGGTTACGGTAAAATCACCACAGAGATAAAACCTTTAAAAAAGTTTTACCCTGCTGAGTCTTATCACCAAAACTATTTAGAGAAAAATCCATTTGGTTACTGCCCCAACCACGCTACAGGTGTGAAGTTTGGCAATGAGAAAATAGAAGTAGATACCATTAGCCCTCTTGGTGGCAAAGAGATAATCGTGATAGATGCGGAACATTGTAGATATTGTGAGAAATTCAAAAAAAATGTTACTGACCATTATAAAGAGAAGTTTCCGTTAAGAACTGTACATCAAGATGCACTTAAGGGGTTTAAACTCAGCACAAAAATAGAAGGTACACCTACTATTATTTTTATTGAAAATGGAGAAGAACTCTATGCACATGTAGGGTATATGGACGAAAAAGCTTTTTATCAAGCTATTGATGTATTTTTAAAGTAGTTTCATATTTAATCCGTTATCATACAAAAATTGCATAAACAAGGATAATCATGGCATACAATGAACTAAACGAAGAAGAAAAACAGGTCATTTTAAACAAAGGGACAGAACGTTCTTTTACAGGGAAATTTTGGGATCATCATGAAGATGGTATGTATACTTGCCGTCAGTGTAATGCAGACCTGTTCCCTTCAGACACTAAGTTTGACTCAGGTACAGGATGGCCAAGTTTTGATGATGCAGTTGAAGGTGCAGTCACTGAAGTACCCGATGCAGATGGCAGACGTGTAGAGATTGTCTGTACAAACTGTGGTGGTCACCTTGGGCATGTCTTTAAAGGTGAGAGAATGACAGAAAAAAGTACACGACACTGTGTAAACTCCATCTCTTTGGATTTTGTGGCTAAAGGGTAACACAAAAGCCTAAAGTATTCAAAAAAAGAGAGACTTCTAGTACAAAATCGTGCTATCAATAGATATACTATCGTATGATTAAAGAGAGTACTAAAGTATTTGCAGGAGATTTAAAAAACGCTTTTAAAGACCTGCTTCCCATCATTATTGTTGTTGCCCTATTTCAAGGTGCCATCATCCAAGCTGTGCCTGCAAACTTAAGCTCTATTGTCATAGGACTTGTCATTGTAGCTGTAGGACTTACACTCTTTATACGTGGTTTGGAACTGGGTATCTTTCCCATAGGGGAAGGTTTGGCTGTTGATTTTGCCAAAAAAGGCTCTGTCTTTTGGCTTTTACTCTTTGCCTTTACCATCGGCTTTTCTACCACCGTTGCAGAACCTGCTCTCATAGCCATAGCCGATAAAGCTGCGCTCATCTCACATGGACTCGTTGATGCCTTTTGGCTTCGCATGACTGTAGCACTCTCTGTTGGCTTTGCCATTGCTTTAGGCACACTGCGTATTTTACTTGGTCACCCCATCGCCTACTACATCATAAGCGGATATATTTTAGTAGTCATTGTCACCTTCTTTGCCCCCAAAGAGATTATCGGACTTGCCTATGACTCTGGTGGGGTAACAACCTCTACAGTTACTGTACCTCTTGCAGCAGCACTAGGCATTGGACTGGCTTCAAGTATTAAAGGGCGTAACCCTGCCATAGATGGTTTTGGACTCATCGCTTTTGCTTCACTTACCCCTATGATATTTGTACAGGTGTATGGTATCATCGTCTACAACTTTATGGATGCACCTACCGTACAGCCACTCATTGAAACAGCCATTGAAGGGGGGAAAGCCATTGCGAGTACCTATGTATTCTCTGCATACGACACCTTTATGGCTCTGGTGGGAACCATTAAAGATGTGACACCTATTTTAGTGGTTATCTTCTTTTTCCAATACATCATTATCAAAAAACCTGTGGCACATCTACACAAAATTATCACAGGTATCATTATGGTGATATTGGGTCTTTATGCCTTCATCGTAGGGCTTGAGATGGGGCTCTTCCCCATAGGTGAAACTATCTCCTTACAACTTACAGGCATGGGTAACAACCTACTCATCTATCTCTTTGCATTTCTCATAGGATTTTCAACAACCATGGCAGAACCTGCCCTACTTGCCATCGCTATTAAAGCAGAAGAGATAAGCGAAGGGAACATTAAACAAAATGTTCTTAGAATGGTAGTAGCACTTGGTGTAGCTATGGGTATTGCCTTAGGTGCATACAGATTAGTTTCAGGTGATCCTATACACTATTATATTATCGGAGGGTATATGTTGGTTATACTTTTTACCTACTTTGCACCCAAGTATATTGTACCTATCGCCTATGATTCTGGTGGTGTGACAACGTCCACTGTTACCGTGCCTCTTGTAGCAGCGTTAGGTCTTGGACTTGCAGAAAATATTGAAGGACGAAATCCACTCATTGATGGCTTTGGTCTCATAGCCTTTGCCTCACTCTTTCCTATGCTTACAGTCATGGGGTATGGTATACATGCAGAGTATTATAGAAAGAAAAGAGAAAAACAATCCCAACTTGAAGGAGAAGTATCATGAAATTTACCGCACTCATCGCTGTCATACAAGACAAAGATAAAGAAGCTGCCATAGAGGTTGCAAAAGGACACGGCGCTGGTTCAGTTACCATATTGCATGGTAAAAGCATCGGGCTTGAGGAGAAAAAAGTATTTTTTGGGTTAACACTCGAAGAAAATGTCTCTGCTTTGATGTTCATCTTACCACGTAAACTCTCGATGAAAGTCATGAAGGCACTTCGTGAAGAGTTCGACATAGATAACCCTGAAAATGCTGGCTTTGCCTTTACCTTCCCACTCAGCCATGTCGCAGGACTTGATACCAAAGAGCTTCATAAGTTTGAAGACGATATTAAATGTATGTTATAAAGGAAATAAAATGCTAGTAAAAGATGTAATGACTCCAAAAGAAAAACTTATTTCAGTAAATCCTATTGCCACAGTAAGAGAGGCGATGAAACTTATGCGTACACATTCTGTGCGTTCTGTCATCGTTGATAAAGCACAAGAAGATGGTGCCTATGGACTAGTGACTTTTAAAAATATCTTACAAAGTATCGTTGCAGAAGATGGGGATATAGACCTACTCAATGTCTATGATATCGCAGCAATCCCTGCGCTTTCTGTCTCTTCACAACTCAATGTAAAATATGCAGCAAAGATGATGGTAAACTCCAGTATCAAACGCCTACTTGTAATAGACAACAATGAACTTCTAGGCATACTCACCATGACTGACATCATCGAAATTCTTATGGACAGTGTAGAATAGGACTATCTCTTTATTTTAGGAAAAGTGAGTTTGAAAGTACTCCCTTTTCCTTTTTCAGAGTCAAGCCCCAACTTGATTTTATAGCGTTTACATATAGACAAAACAATATTTAACCCTATACCAAAACCACCACGTTCATCATTTGCACGGTAGTAACGTCTAAAGATATCTTCTTGCATCTTTTCATCTATCCCGATACCTGTATCTTTTACTTTTAACACATTATTTTTAAGCGTTACTGTAATGGTATCTCCCACATCAGAGTACTTAATGGCATTGGAAATAAGGTTATCTATAAGTCGATGTACAGAGCGCTTAGGCATATGAATTTTTGTAGCATCCAAGTCCATCTCTATATTCAAACGTTTAGACTCTATCAGCTCTTTGATAAACTCAACACGCTCTTCAACAATCTTAGCCAAACACAAATCTTCTGAAGGTTCTACGCCCCCTTCAAGTCTATAGGTCAAAGAGCCATACATTGTGCTAAGCCGTTTGGCTGAGGCTTCAAGACGCTTCATTTTTTTAGGTTCTACATTTCGTAAGGACTGAATGGTCATAAGTATAGCAGAGATAGGCGTATTGAGTTCATGTGTGGCATCAGAGATAAACTTATCCAATGACTCTATCTGTTCACGTACTGGTTGCAAAAAGAGCCTTCCTAAAAAATACCCCACTACTCCCATGAGTATAAAGGAGAATACCAAATACCCTATAATTTTGATACGTAAAGCATCCAAATCTTTTGCTAAATCATTCTCTTTCAATACAATATAACGTACACCCAAATGTGCACTCTTGTCTTCCGTGACAATATAACATTTCATATTTTTCACGAAAAAATCTGTATCAAACCGTCCAACCTCATCTATCTCAGTGTAGATAGGCTTTTTATTTTCGTCATAATATCCTGCCTGAAAACGGCAATGCTTTAGATTTTGAAGAAATTTCGTTTTATCAAATGGTTTTAATGTCTGTTCATCATTTTTCATCGCTTTCATCACAATTTTGGAAGTCAGGTTCCGTGCTTGGTACATCATTTCAAACTTCATAGCTGATTTCATAGAGGCACGATTGTTTTCAAAAAACAGATACCCAATGATAGCGAGTAGCACAAATACTGATACTAGATAAACAGATAAAAATCTAAAGAGAGAGGTTCTCTCATACGACGTTAAAACGATAACCTTCTCCTTTAATATTGTCAAAATACTCTTTTTCAAACATTTTTCGTAGGTTCTTAATATAAGTACGAATGGTAGCGTGTGTAGGGACACTTTCATCATCCCATACATTTTCTATAATCTCATCACAAGAGATAATCTTGCCTTCATTACGGATAAAGTACTCTAAAACCTGTGCTTCTTTTTGACGCATTTCTATGACTTTATCACCCATAAAGACCTGATGTGCTTTAGGGATAAACTTCATACCGTCAAACTCTATCTCTTCTTGGAGTCTGTACAGTCTAACAATATGTTCTATACGCGCATTAAGTTCTTCAAGTTCAAAAGGTTTACGCAGATAATCATCTGCACCCAAATCAAAGCCTTTTTTCAAGTCATCAATACCAGCAAGTGAAGTGATGTAGATAGCAGGGGTTGTATTACCTATCTCACGTAAGTAAGAAAGTATCTCAAAACCATCTATGTTAGGTACATTTACATCCAACAGAAGCATGTCGTAGGAACCTGCACCTATAGCATCTAAAGCTTTTTCTCCATCGAAATAACTTTCTACATCATATCCTTGTTCAACAAGAAATTCTTCTATAATCTCTTGTAAGATGACATCATCTTCCAACAACAGTATTTTCATCACTTACCTTTATCTAGTCAATTAAGGATATTGTAACATATCCACTGTGTAGAAGAGTACACACAGTCTTATGTGCTATAATCCACTAACGAAAATGTAAAGGGGACAGTCTATGTCATATATTAAAAATGTAATACTGTCTCTTGTACTCTTACAATCTATTTTGGGTTGTACTCAAGTTGTCACAGCCCCAATTGCCATAGCAGATGCAGTAGTAAGTACGACTATAGATATCAC
>VCAW01000147.1 GCA_013607775.1 Campylobacterota bacterium
AATAAACTTAAACCGAAAAGTCCACAACTTTACGAAGACCCTTTTTAAATTTATAGAAAAAATATACGATGTGGTTTTGAAATTGGTTCTACGTTTTAAAGTCATTACCCTCATTCTTGTTGTTGTAGTATTTGTGGGAAGCTTAAGCCTTTTTCCCAAAATCGGTATGGACTTTATTCCCAAAGAGGACAAGTCAGAGTTTGAAATCAAGCTGCGTGCACATCCGAGTATCTCTCTTGCTGAAATGATAAGAGAGTCAAAAGCCATAGAAACGATGGTGAAGAAAGATAAAAATGTACTTTTTACTACGCTTAGCGTCGGATATAACTCGGTGAAAGAAAAAAACAAAGCACTGATTTATGTCAAGTTGACAGGAAAAGAGAAAAGAACATTAAACCAAGAAGAGATTATTCAAGATTTCAGAAAGAAGCTTAAGCCGTACCAAAAAAATATGTTTATTACGGCTGCGGCTATCCCTAATATTAAGGGTGCAGGGGTAAGTGTACCCTACCAAATTGTGCTAAAGTCTGATTCATTTAAAGATCTTGAAGTAGCGAAGGAAAAACTGGTTGCCTCTCTTGCGAAGAAAAAAGGATTTGTGGATATCGATACCAATATGGATGAGGGGAAACCTCAAATCAATATCAATATTTTAAGAGAAAATGCAAACCGCTTGGGTATCTCTGCATCGCAAATTGCCCAAGCAATAGCAATAGCCTTTTCGAGTGATCTGGAAATCTCTTACTTTGAAGAGAAGGGGAAGCAGTACAATATCACTCTGCGTTTTGATGATACACACAGGGTAAGTCTTGAAGATGTGAAAAAGATACAGCTAAGAGCTGCCAACGGAGAGTTGGTGTATCTTGATGGTTTGGTGCATTTTAAAAAGAGTACATCCATCGCATCAATCTATCACTATGACAGACAACGACAGGTTACAGTCTACTCTGATTTGTTTGGACTAGACCTTGGTGGTGCGGTCAACTATACCAAAGCGCATATCGATACATTTTTGCCAAAAAGCGTGAGCTATAAATTTACAGGGTTTGCCGAAGAGATGGTCAAGACCAATAAAGCCTTCGCCGCAGCACTGGGACTCTCTGTTATTTTGATGTTCATCATTCTGGCTATCTTGTATGAGTCGCTTATTCAGCCTATTATCATTATGATGGCATTGCCTCTGAGTATCATCGGTGTCATGGTGGCACTCTTTTTGACAGGGCAGCACTTTTCTCTTTTTGTGATGATTGGTTTTATGCTACTCATGGGGATGGTAGGGAAGAATGCTGTCTTGTTGGTGGACTTTGCCAATGAAGCAATGGAAAGAGGCAAAGATGCTAATGCCGCACTCCTTGAAGCAGGAGAGAAGAGACTCAGACCTATTTTGATGACGACTATTGCGATGATATTTGCCATGTTACCTTTGGCACTCAGTCACTCTCTTGGAAGTGAAACCAAAGCACCAATGGCAATCGCGGTTATCGGTGGGCTTTTGAGTTCTATGGTATTGACACTTTTGGTTGTGCCGGTACTTTACAAAATGATTAACCCTCTGGACAGATGGTTACGAAAATGGTATGAAGGGAAGATAGAAGAATAAAGCAGACCCCTGTAGTTTATTTGATTGAGGCTTTTTCTCACTGACAACCTTTCATAAAACTTATGCTATGATTTACAAAATTGTAAATCATAGGGATAGAGATATGGAAAAGTTGATGAAACCTGCGGAGTATGCGCAGGAGTTGGGGATATCAAGACAAGCAGTGTATGCAAAGATAAAGCGTGGTATTTTGACAGCAAAAAATGTGGAGGGTAAACTTTACATTGTGGTTGACAAAGCAGAGCAAACAGAAAAACCTACAACCGTTAAGACGCCTCTTGTAAAACAAAAAACCACTGCAACGGCAAGCAAAACTGCAGAGAAGGACTATAAATCTCTTCTTGCTGCCAAAGATGAGACTATCTCTGTGCTTAAAGGTACAGTAAAAGACCTCAAAAAATCAAATAAACAAATCTCTACTACCCTTAAAGGTGAAATTGATCTCCTCAAAGAAGCATTTCACGAGATGCGATCTTTGTATGTGATGCAACTTGAACAGAAGAAGCCTGAGTCACAAGAGGTGATAGAAGTTGAAGAGGAGACAGAAGTCAAAGAAGAGGTGCTAGAAGGTAACTGGATAGGATTAAAGAAGTTTTTTAAAGTGCATAAGGTAGTCAAAGAGAAGCATCAGGAAAAAATCATTAAACGTTTGAGTAAGGCTTTTAAAAAGGATGATGCTCGTATGATGAATGTGGATGGTAAACTAAAACTTGATGCAGATGCAAACTACAAAGATATTTTAAAATAATGCAGATACTCAAAGATTTTTCAAAAGAGTATAGCCTCTTTTTAGCCATTATAACCTACTTTGGTATTAGCCATTTTGAACATACACTTGTGCATACTACATCTGGAAACCTTCTTGGTCTTGGCATACTTTTTGTTGTCATTATATACTCTGCGATGTCTGTAGCACATCATGCAGAAATGCTTGCCGAGAAATTTGGTGAACCCTACGGTACACTCATCCTCACTATTTCAGCTGTGGTTGTAGAGATTATCATTATTGTGATTATGATGATGCATGCGGAGAGTCCAGTCTTGGCAAGAGATACTATCTACTCTGCTATTATGCTGGATATTAATGGTCTACTGGGTATTGCTGCCATCATAGGTGGCTTGAAGTATGGAGAACAGCCATACAATGTGGACTCTTCCAACTCTTATCTCTCAATGTTGCTTGTTGCTATTGGTATTGCGATGGTGTTGCCACATTTTATTAATCCTACACATCATGATATGTTTATGCTGTTCAATGTCGTGATGTTTATATTACTCTATATTGTGTTTACACGCATACAACTCAAATCACACAAATACTTTTTTGAGTATGCCGATAAAGAGGAAAAGTGTGATGAAAATGGAGTATGTGAACCTCATGCTGAGATTAATGCTTGGTATCATGCATTTAATTTGGTTTTGTCCATCATCATTATAGGTATGCTTGCTGAGATACTCTCTGTGTTCATGGGCAATACCTTAGAGACATTTGGACTACCTCTTGCTATAGGTGCGGTAGGTGTGGCCGTCATTTCAGCTGCACCTGAGCTTATCACTGCGGTAAGAGCTGCAGTAGATAACCGTATGCAAACAGTGATTAACATCGCCCTTGGTGCTTCACTTGCAACTATCTTGCTGACCATCCCTGCGGTGATACTGGTCTCTCGCTACTACGGACTGGAACTTAACCTCTCACTCACGCCTATTCAAGGAGTGATGCTTGGACTTACGCTGTTACTGAGTATTGTCAACTTCTCTGATGGTGAGACGAATGTACTTGAAGGCTTCTTGCACTTTATATTATTTGTTGTTTTTGCTTTCTTGCTGTTTGTGTAGAGTCACTGTTTTTTAAAAAAATAGTGACTCTATAGCTCTCTCGTAATCTATTCTAGTTATAATTAGCTATGAATAAATTACTCCTTGTCCTCCTCTCTACTGTTCTTTTTCTTTTGCTTGCTGTTACAGGTACTTTGCTGTTCGCTTTTAGCCAAAGTGGTAATGATGTCTTAAAAGGCTATATCCAAACACGTCTCGAAGAGGAGATAGGTTTGCCTGTGGACGTACGTAAATTCAAACTTGAAGCAGGTAAAGCCAGACTTATGATGCGCGTGAATAAGCAAGCAGATGTTGAAGTAGTGACCCATTATGATCTGCTTTCACAATCTTTTTCAGGTATTTATCTGCTTGATGCAAAACAGTTTCACTATGAAAAAATAGATGTACGACAAGCTAAAATAAAGGGACATTTTAAAGGTGTAGCCACAGATGTACTAGTTGACGGGCAGGGTACAGCACTAGATGCAAAAGTAAAATATACCTTTCGTCTTCTTGAGTCAAAACCCCAAAATATTGTAGCTACGATGCAAGGTGTCTCTTTGGCCGAGGTTTTGGCACTTTCAGGTCAACCTGCTTTGGCAGATGGAAAACTGGATATGGATATCAATATGCCAGACATCGGTGAAGAGTTCGCCAATGGTTATGCCAAAATTATTTTACATCCTTCACAGTTTAATACTGCATTGGTAGAAACGATGTATGATTTAAAAATCCCTAACAAAAGTACACTTGATGGCAATGTAGATATAAAGCTAAAAGGGAGTCTTCTGAATGTCTTAGCAAAAGCAAACAGTAATTTGTTTCATTTGAAGGTAGACAAAACCTCTGTTGATATGAAAGAAAAAGCTGTAGAGGGTTCTTACAGTATGGACGTCAAAGAGATGGCAATTTTAACACAAAACAAACTCTCCGGTGCCTTTAAAGTGGTGGGTGATTTTACAGTGAAGGACAAGGCATACTCTGTCAAAGGTTTGAGTAAGTCTTTGGGTGGTGCATTACTGTTTGATTTAGGCGAGGTCAATAAGTTTCACTTTGAGAAACTTTCTCTCTCAAAAATAGAACACTTACTTAAACAACCCCAGTATCTACAAGGGCTTTTAAGTGGTACAGCAGATGTGGACAAAGGTTTTAGTACAGGACACTATAAACTAAACATCCAAAAAGGAAAATTTGGTGTCAAAAGCATAAAAAAAGCACTAGGCTACCAAATTCCAAGTGACAATAGTTTTACGTTAGACTCACAAGGAGAGATAGAAAAACATATACTTAGCTCTTCTCTTTCTTTGAAGTCAACTGTGAGTGATGTGACTTTGAGTGATGTTGTGTATGATATAAAAGCGAAAAAACTAAAGACAGATTATGATCTTTTTGTACCAGATATAGGTCTGTTTATTCCCAATAACACCGCTGTAAAAAGAGGCTATCTATCTGTGAAAGGTGACCTGTCTTTTGATACATTTTTATGTATCAACGGGCATACCAACGGTTTGGGTGAAAAGTTAGATTTCTCTTATGACAGTAAAACAGCCAGTGTAGATGCCAAAGGGCTTTTTGTTGAAAAGCTACTCTCTTTAAGTGCATTACCTCGTTATATGAAAGGAAAACTCTCTGCAAGTGTAAAACTGAGCGATGTAAAAAAAGTAGAGGGAAGTTTTGCTATTCATGGCGACAAGTTGTCAACACAGTCTTATGTGATGGAGAGACTGCTTGGTAAAAAACTTGCGATGAATATGTCTTTGCAAACGAAAGGGACACTTAAAGATAAAAAAGCCTATTTTCAAACAAAAATAGACAGCGATATGGGGAAACTCAAATTGAATAATGCAGTCTTTAACACAAACACAAAAACCTTTAAGAGTACCTACACATTAGATATCCCCTCTTTAGAAAAAGCAGAGGTGCTACTTGGAAGAAAACTGTATGGTTCCATAGCGCTTGCTGGGGAGATAGTAAAAGACAAACTGCTTGATGTTACAGGGAAAACACAATCCTTAGGTGGAAGCATCGACTATCGTTTGCAGGGAGATACCTTAAAGAGCACGTTGACAGATGTGTCGGTAGAGCGAATTTTACGGATGTTAGGGCATACGCCTCTTGTGCAGGGTGCGGCATTTGGTACATTGGTCTACAATACGAAAAGTAAAACAGGGAAACTTGATTTAGATATAAAATCTTTTCAGCTTAAGGCAAACAGTACGACAAATACCGTGAAGATGTTTATCGGTAAAGACCCTGCACGCACTATATACAAAACAACAACACTGAATGCGAAGATAGACGGTGATATTACGCGTTATACTTTGGAGGCTAAAGGTTCTCATTCGAGTATTACCATCAGTGATGGCGTTGTTGACAAGAAAAAAGATACACATAGAGCAAAATTTAAATTTGTCTATGAGAAGTATGTTGTCACAGGTGCCATAGGAGGAAGTGTAGCACACCCTTCTATTGTTATCGACCCTTCGGCTATTATGCAGAGTAAAACAGGGGAAAAGATACAGAAAAAACTCGATAAAGCATTGGGTGGAGATATGGGCAAAGCTGTGGGTGGTTTCTTAAAAGGAATAAAGTTTTAAGCAAATAGGGTGATAAGTTTAGAGATGGCATCTTCATCACTAAATATGGTCACTGAACGAATATCATAGCGAGTAAAGTGCTCTGAACGTTTCTCTTCATGGGCTTGCAGTGCTGCCTTGTAGTGTACAATACTGCGTTGTCCAAAATAGGTTTCCATTGTCTTTTGGGTACGTGGATCGGTAAGCGTGACTTCTCCTAAACGTTTGGGAGATACTTCCTCTCTGTCTCTAATGATGATGGCAACCACTTCATGCTTTTGTGCCAAAACAGATAAGTCTACCTCTTCTAAAAAATCCCCTAAAACAAAAATGAGTGAAGGTTTATGTATGCGTTTGAAGAGTGTGTCAATGGCTTGTTGTTTGTCAAGTGTTGTGTGTAACAAGTTCTCTTCATAGAGAGACTCTGAAAAGTGATTGATATGATAGAGTTGTTTGGTGGGAGGGGTATCAATCACTAGGTTTTGTGTATAGGCTATGCCTGTGAAAAGGTCTGCATTTTGTTCTACCGCATAGCCTAAGATGGTAGCAACTTCACAAAGCTTCTCCTGCTTGGCATTTCCTGCGCCAAAATAGAGGCTTGCGTCCATTAATGCACATATAACAATACTCAGCTCACGGTTGGCATGTAACTCCTTAATATACGGCTTTCCAAGCTTTGCCGTAATGGTCCAGTTGATTTTACGGATATCATCACCCATCTGATACTCTCGAAGCTCTGCAAAGTCATAGCCTTCTCCATGGAGTTTGGAGAGGTTATGCCCGCTTAAAAGGGTATAGACTTGATGTCTTGCTTTGAGCTGTAGTGCTTTAAGTGCTTCGTTCATGCCATTTCATCCATTAGGGAATAGGAAGAGTCTCAACAATTTTGGAGACAATCTCATCTGAGTGCATCCCTTTGGCACGTGCCTCATAAGAGAGGACAATACGGTGGCGTAAAACATTGTGTATCATATAGCCAATGTCTGCAGGACTCACAAAGCTATTGCCTCGTAAAAATGCTTTGGCCTTGGCAGCTTTATAGAGGTCTATAGAGGCTCTTGGGCTGGCACCAAACATGAGACAGGTAGAAACCTCTTCCAATCCAAAGTTTTTAGGGTCTCTGGTAGCTGCAATAAGTTGGACAATATATTTTTCCAACTCTGGATCAATGTGAATACTCTGAAGCTCTTTTTGCAAAGTAAAGATATCTTCTCTATTTAGTACAGCATGTATAGGCTCAAAACTTTTGTTTGCTACCTTTCGCATAATGTCGAGTTCTTCTTCTTCATTATTGTGCGAGACCACCAGTTTCATCATAAATCTATCGAGTTGGGCTTCAGGCAAAGCATACACACCCTCTTGCTCTATAGGGTTTTGTGTTGCCATCACCAAAAATGGACTCTCCAACTTAAAGGTTTCATCTGCGATGGTGACTTGTCTCTCCTGCATCACTTCAAGCAGGGCAGACTGCACTTTCGCTGGTGCTCGGTTGATTTCATCTGCTAGGAGCAAATGGGTAAATAGAGGCCCTTTTTTGATGCTAAAGCTATGGTCTTGCGGATTGTATATCTGCGCACCTATGATGTCTGAAGGCAGAAGATCGGGGGTAAACTGAATACGTTTAGAGTCAAGCCCAAGTGCAGCAGAGAGAGCGTTGATGGTGGTGGTCTTTGCTAACCCAGGTACACCTTCTACGAGAATGTGCCCATCACAAAGTAGTCCGATGAGCAGACCTTCTATCATCATCTCTTGCCCAACAACAGCTTTAGACAACTCTTTTTTCAAGGCGACTATTTTTTCATTCATTTTATCTTCTTCAATGCTTCTTTTTTAAGTGTTTTCAGTGGGGTTTTGTTCTCCCCATAGAGTGAGGCTTCAAGTTTTTCTATCACTGTTGCAAAGTGTTTACCCTCTTCGTGTGACATGAGTACCTGTAGTAACTTCTTCTCTGTGTTTGCCTCATCGATTTTCTCTACAAGGGGATGGTCATTTTTTTGTACATTTTTTCGTTTCCATCGCAAGGCATAAGCTGTGAAGTATCCCACAAAAAAGACAAAGAGATACTTAAATGCAGTCAGAAGCCAAGACCAATCTATGTGACGTGGTGCAGGGGAGTCATAGCTGTCAACAAGCGTTGTTTTGTCAACACTTTGCACTTCGAAATGCTGTTTGGGTATGTTAAGCATATAGGTCTTGTGTGTGGTAGGGCTAAATGCTTTGATCGTGATAGTTGGGAGTGTATAACTTTTTTGTGCCGAGAGCGCAAAAAGGTAGCTAACACGATTAATCATCCCTTCTGGTGTGGAGATAGTGTTGACTAGAGGTTTTTCCGTAAAAGTTTTATAGTCTGGAGATGTGGGGATAAGATCTTTTATGAGCGGGGGATAGCCTTTTCCTTTGAGTGTTACTTTCCATGAGACGGGGCTAAATGCTTTGACTGTATGGCTATCTATAGTGTAATCAAGTGTAAAGTCTCCCACAAGTTTTACCTCTTTAGGAAGGGGCTTGACATGGAGTTCTACAGCAGGAAGTGAGATGAGCGAATCGCTGGTTTCAAGTTTTTTAAAATCATCTCTGTCTCCCGAAGAGAAGTAGCGTACTTTGTCAATATCTGTCACGCGCTTTACCAAACTAAATGTTACATTGATATCGCCTGTGTGAAGTGGAAAAATCTCATAAAGATTATGATGTTTGAGATGATGAAAGGTATCATCATATTTGGCTTGAAGTTGGACTATTTTATAGTCTTTACTTGGATTGATTTGAAAATGAAAAAGTAAAATAGTGTCAGGATTGGTTTGGTTCAAGTCTACACTTAAGAGTACAGGCTCTTTAAGATAGACATCTTGTTTGTTTACCGCGATAGTATAGTTAAAGTCTTCTGCATGTAGCAACAAAAAAAAGAAGCCCATCAAAAGCAGCGTAACTCTACCAAGGGTGGTTTTCATGTATGTATCCTTTGTTGATGAGTTCGTAGGCTTTTGAACCTAATGGTTGAGGTTTCGCACGCACATCCATCAGTAGTTTATTTTTCTTTTGTTCTTTTTGATTTTTTTTCTTCTGCATACTTTTTTCTCCGCCACCACCAGAACCTGAACTAGGTGCATCTTCTTCTTGTTTTTTCTTTTTCTTGTCCTCTTGCATTTCACTTTTACTCGAAGCTCCACCCTGTGACTTGGGATGGGAAATCCCTAATGCCCCTTCTTTGCTGTCATGTAAAAGAGCAATGCATGCTAGGTTATATGCAGCATCTACGTCATTACCTAACTGTAATGCCTTAGTATAGTAAATTTTGGCTTTATCATATGCTTTTTGCATGGCATAGGCATTGCCAATATTGTAGTAAAGTTGTTGTTTGACAGAAGGGGAGGTACTACGTATGGATTTGTATAGTGCAATCGCTTTTTTGTACGCGCCTAGTTTGTATGCATTGTTTGCCAATGCAATTTGGCTTTGTAGGGAGGGGAACTCTATGTGTTGTAGTGCTTCTTTACTCTGTACAAACTGTTGTTTGTCGTAGTTTTTGTAGGCTTTGTCGAGGTAATAGTCATCTAAAAAAGAGGCATGTAACTGTACGCCTAAAAGGGCAAAGAATATAAAAAGATATTTCACGCCACGGGTATGAAGGAGCAGGAATAAAAGCAGTGCCAAACCCAATGGTATTTGATACAGTTCTTTGTAGATACGTTGCATTTTTTTGACGTTTTGTGTTTGTGTAGTGTGTTGAATTAGGGCATCGCTTAGTGCATCTGCTGTAGCTTCAGGGGTACTGCTTGGGGTAATATAGCTACCACCTACAGCATCGCTTAAAGATTTTAAAAGAGGGTTAAGACGAGAGATGACAAGGTGTCCCTCTTTGTCTTTTACCATGGTGCCATCTTTTTTTGCAATGGTAGTCCCTTTTTTACTTCCTAATCCTAGAGTAATGAGTGAAAGTTTGGACGCTTGTACAAGGTTTTGCAATCTAGCAAGGTCTGTCTCTTCTCCTCCATCAGTGATGAGTATGAGGTTTTTTTCTCCCATATCCATCTTTTTGAGACGTGTAAAGAGTGCTTTCATAGAAGTCCCTTTGGTAAGGATATGTTTTGGGTTTAGACTTTGTAAAGCAATGTTGATGAGCGTATGGTCAGTGGTAGGTGGAGAGAGTAGCAGAGGTTTGGTTGTAAAGTCAATGAGCATAATGTTATCAGCAGGATTTTTTGCTAAAAGTAACTTAATCGTCTCTTTGGCAAAGTCATAACGGTTTGGAGATATATCCGTCGCACGCATAGAAAAAGAGACATCTAAAGCAATGACAATATCTTTGGCTTCAATATTGGCTTCTTGTAGGGCATCTTCTTGCACAGGTCGGGCAAGGGTAAGTACAAGGAGTATTAGAATGATGAGATGTACCAAGGTAGTCACCTTTTGCTTACTACGGTAAATCAGTATGCCCAAAGGGAGTAAAAGCCATAAAAAAGTTGGGTAGAGAAGTGTCATGACTCACTCCTTTGTGCGAGCAGTACCCATAGGAGCAACAGTACAAAAACAATGCCCAAAGGAAGAAGAATAAGCAGACGCTGATTGAGATAGTTTTCACTACGTATAGCAGAGGGTTCAAGTGCATTTATCTCTTTATAAATGTCTGCTAATGTCTCAGCAGAGCTTGCACCATAAGATTTTGCCTTCGTCTCCTTGGCGATAGTAGAGAGTAAAGACCCATCATAGTCAGAACTGTTTCCTATACCTATGGTGTATATCTTGACACCCAAGGCTTTGGCTTTTTCTGTCGCTATCTTCGGTGAGGTTTCTCCTGCATTGTGGTAGCCGTCTGTAAGTAAAATAATCGCTTTGTTTTTTGCTTCCCCGTAAGAGAGTGTACGTAGTGCCTGCATTAATGCATCTCCTATAGCGGTACTTTCCCCTGCGATACCAACATTGGTCATTTTGAGCAGGTAGTTTAACGAAGAGAGGTCATAGGTTAAAGGAGAGGCAGTGTAGGCAAAAGTACCAAAAATGACAACCCCCATGTTGTCATCAAAACGTTTTTGAATGAAGTCTGATGCCAAAGCGATATTGGTCTCATATTTGGTTCGCATACGGTTATTTTCGTCAAAACCACTTTGCGCCATAGAACCTGAAGCATCAAGAACCAATACTAGGTCACGTCCTTTTTTGTGGTGGTTGTTACGCGCATCATAGACAAAGGGTTTGGAGAGGGCGAGTACCATAAGTGTGAAAAGAAGCATTTTAAGCCAAGGTTCCCAAGAGAGCAAGGCACTCTCTTTCCTCACCCATGACAAGCGTGGAAAATAAAAAGGT
Source organism: Campylobacterota bacterium (assembly GCA_013607775.1). Lineage (GTDB taxonomy): Bacteria > Campylobacterota > Campylobacteria > Campylobacterales > Sulfurovaceae > Sulfurovum. The sequence goes on from VCAW01000147.1 coordinate 11,293, forward strand.
TTTGTGTATTGTTTACACCATAAAAAACAGGGTAAAAGTAACAACAAAAATAAAAAGTAGGGTGAGCCAAATGTAAAATGCATTAAATATTTTAACACGTATCTGTTAACAAGAGCTTATGATGCAACAAGCATTTTCTTTATACAATATCTTTTTTGGCGGTAATTAAAGGAGTCTTGAATATGCATAATAAAGAGATAGTAGATGCCATATGTGCAAATCACCTGTATGAATATTTGATTGTCAATGCATTGTATGAGGTGATAGGTTATTCGGCACAGATATCTCAGTATTGCGATGTGCAATTGACGCAAGAGGCTGTATGTGACCTATTTTGTGCTGTCCCAGAACTTGTCGGTATGGAAGAAGAGTTGGCGCTGTTGCTTGAAGGTAAAGGTAGCTCTCTTTCACTGCCTCTTATATTTAAAGCACCCGATCAATATGTTAATTTGTATGTACATCAAGGTACATTGTCTGAAACATTTATCGTCCTTTTTGAAAATATTACCGAAAAAACCCATGCAAAACAGCAAGCAACACAGGTGCACAATGAAAATTTACTTCTTTTAGATGAAATTGCTGACAAGAATAGACGACTGCAGATATTTAGTCAAAAGATGAAAGAATTGGTAGATGAGGAAGTTGCAAAAAATATAGAGAAACAGCATATGCTTGAACTTCAAACAAGACATGCCCAAATGGGGGAGATGATAGCGATTATTACTCACCAATGGAAGCAGCCTCTGAGTGTCATCCAAACAGTGTGTGCTAATTTGAAATTAAAATATGAGTTAGGTAAGTTCTCCCCCTACATTTTTTATGGATAAGGTAGATAACATACTCAAGCAGACGCAATACATGAATACTACAGTGGTTGATTTTCAGAAGTTTTTTACCCCATCAAAATCAAAATCAAAATTTAATCTTAACGAAACCATTCGTTCCTTGATAGGATTGGTTAAGGCTGACTATGTCCATTCAAATATTGTATTGAACCTTGAAGAGAATGATGAGGTATGGGTAGAGGGATACCCCAATGAATATAATCAGGTTATTCTTTCCATTTTACAAAATGCAAAGGAAGCATTTGTATCAAATCCTTCTGAAAAGATGAAAGTACATATACAGATTTCCAATGATGAAGGTGTATCACATGTACGTATCATAGACAATGCAGGAGGCATTCCTTCGTCATTGTTACCTAAAATATTTGATCAGTATGAAACAAATAAAGACCATGGCTCTGGACTTGGACTCTATATTGCCAAGTCGGTAATAGAGAAAAATATGGGTGGAAAGGTATGGGCTGAAAACAGCCAAGAAGGTGCAGTGTTTCATATTGTTGTATAATTTTTTTTAAAGTTATGCAGGAGTTGTAAAACATTTTTGCTATACTCTTCATACAAGTCTAGTCATGAATATAGGGAAAATGATGGGAATACAGTATAAAATAAAACAAACATGTCTGCGGTTAACACTCTCTACGCTGTTGACATTTTCACTTAATCTTTCTGCCAACAGTCATATAGAATTTAATGATGTTGCATCAACGGTGATGTTGAACTCTCTTCAGCCTCTGCCTAAAAATAATTTTTTACGACAACTTTACAGTCAACTTTTGTTTGTCCCTGTGTGGATGCAGGAAGACCATCCCTCTGCACTGAGTAAAGCACTTTTTTCTGAAATTATAGAAGACAAAACCCTTTCTCCTTCATCAAAATTAACACAAGATGCTTTACGGCTTAAAAAAGAGGTAGAAGAAGTATATGCCACACAGGGTACACTGAAAGAAAAAATAGAACTCGAATTTAAAATATCGCAACTCTATAAAGGTTATGCAGATTATGCACTCTACGGAAGCATAAACTGGGGTGCATTTCAAGCGCGACTTTATAACCTTCGTAAAGATGGGATAAAAGCAGCATGGGTTACCTACAAGCCGGAGTTTACACCTATCTCTTTACTGGAGCAGGCTGCCATAGGCGGTGACCTTACAGAGATGTTTCAAAAATCAAAACCTAAAGAGTATCATTATATGGCACTCCAGCAAGCACTTTACAGATATTTGCAGATAGCAAACCAAGGTGGTTGGGGACATGTATCATTTAAAGGCATACTAAGACCTGGTAAATCCTATAGGCTATTCCTCAATTACGGGAAAGATTACGCCGAAGCGGAGACTGTGATGCTTCTGAGGGTAATCTCTATGATAACTGTCTTAAAAAAGCAGTGATACATTTTCAAAAACGGCACGGTTTGGTAGCCAAGGGGGTCATCGGTAAAGAGACACGTAAAGCACTCAATATCCCTGTAGAAGTACGTATAAAAGAGATACGCTTAAACCTTGACCGCATCAAATGGTTACATCAGCGTCATGCCAAAAGACATATCATTATCAATATACCAGCATTCAGACTCTTTTTTGAGGAAGATGGTGCGCTACGACAAACGATGAGGGTGATTACAGGTAGAACCAAAAACCCAACACCCATCTTTTCTAATACGGTACAGACCATTGTGTTGAACCCTAGCTGGAATGTGCCTAAGAGTATCATTCAAAAAGAGATGATTCCAAAACTTTTGAGAAATCCCAATGCCATGGCAAAACAAGGTATAGAAATACGTGAGGATTGGGGGAAAGATGCACTCAAAGTCGATGGGGGTTCTGTAGATTGGAGTCAGTATCGTTACAGTAAAACCATGCCTTTTCATTTTGCGCAAGTACCAGGATATAAAAATGCTCTGGGAAAAGTGAAGTTTCTTTTCCCTAACCAGTTTTCTGTCTATATGCATGACACACCAACGAAACACTTGTTCAGTAGAAACACGAGGGCCTTCTCTCATGGATGTATTCGTTTACAAAAACCAAGAGAACTTTTAAAAACATTTTCAACCTTCAATGACTCTGTCAATTTTGAAAAGTCTCAAAAACGTTTGAAAGGACGCAAAAAAGCCTATTTGAAACTAGACAATCAAGTGCCGGTTGATGTGGTTTATTTGACTGCTTATGTAGATTATGATGGGGTTTTAAATTTTAGAAATGATGTGTATGGGTATGATAAGATGCAGTTACAGTCTTATCGAAACTGGTAATGGCATTTAAGTACGCAGTAGTACTGACAGGAAGCATTGGTACAGGTAAAAGTTCTGTGGCAAAGGTATTGGCAGAGAGAAGGTTCTCTATCATCGATGCAGATACTGTAGCCCATACTATACTTAATGAACAAAAAAATGCCATTGCAACGATGTTTGGAGAGCATCTTCTTTTAGAGCATGGGGTAGATAGAAAGGCGTTGGGTGCCATTGTGTTTACTGATGAGAAAAAACGCAAAATGCTTGAAGCACTTTTACATCCGTTAATCTATGAACATATCGAATATCAGGCAAAAGTGTTAGATGTGAAACAACAACCCTATTTTGTAGATATTCCCCTTTTTTTTGAAACAAAACGCTATCCTATTGAAAAAGTATTGGTCGTCTATACCCCTAAAGAGAAACAACTTCAACGTCTTATGCAAAGAGACAATAGCCTGACAGATGAAGCACAACAACGCATAGATACACAAATTGACATAGAAGAAAAAGTAAAAAAAGCTAGCTATGTTATAGATAATAGTGGTACACTTGCAGAACTAGAACAAGAGACTCTTCGTATCATAGAAGAGATTCAAAAGGATTTTAAATGACCGTAACCAAATATTCTGCCAATGGTAACGATTTTGTCATGTTTATCGCACAGGAGAAAGCAGACAGATCAGCATTGGCAAAAACTTTATGTCATAGACAAAATGGTGTGGGTGCAGATGGGCTGGTGGTGCTCATTCCACATAAAGAGTATGACTTTGAGTGGGAGTTTTATAATGCAGATGGAAGCTACGCAGCTATGTGTGGAAATGCCTCAAGAGCCGTTGCCCATTTTGCCCATGAAAAAGGTATCGCTAAAGATGGAAAAGCAGAATTTTTAACTGGTGCAGGTGTCATTCGTGCAACGATTAACGGGCTTTATGTTGTCAGTGATATGACAGAACCTCGCATTATTCGTACCGACATAGAAGAAGAGGGTGAGAACTGGTGGCTCATTGACTCTGGTGTTCCACACTTGGTTGCAGTACGTGATAACATTGACCATTTTGATCTTGCAAAAGCCAGAGCACTACGTGAAAAATATAATTGCAATGTCAACATTTGTAAATTTGAAGGTGACACAATGTATGTACGTACCTATGAACGTGGGGTTGAAGATGAAACCTTAGCCTGTGGTACAGGTATCGTGGCATGTTTTGTGCGTAATCACAAAGAAAAGAAAGTTTCAGACCAAGTAAAAGTTTTTCCTAAAAGTGGTGATGAACTCTATGTAAATTATGAAGATGGTATTTACCGATTTGGTGGAAAAGTGACTAAGACATTTATTGCGGAAACATTGATATAATCCTATTGGACAAAGGATAGACATATGAGAAAGATTTTTATTTTACTACTACTTACACTTGGACTCTCTGCCAGTGATTTTAATCAGGCAGTGGAGGACTACAATAATGGTGACTATATCAAAGCACTTAATACATTTTACGAACTTGCCAAAGAAGACGATGCCAAAGCACAATACAATGTAGGGCTCATCTACGCCAATGGTCTTGGTGTACAGAAAGATTTGGCACAAGCGCAAAAATGGTATGAAAAAGCAGCAAAACAAGGCAATGGTGCTGCACAGTACAATCTTGCGCAAATGTATCATCTAGAAGGTGCAGAAGATGTGCATGCCTATGAAAAAGCCAAATACTGGTATGAAAAGTCGATAGAAGCAGGTATCAAAGAAGCATATAATAATTTAGGAACACTCTTTTTAGAAGGGCAAGGTGTACCAAAAAATGAGGAAAAAGCTTTTGAACTTTTCAAAAAGGGTGCTGAGTTTGGAGATGGAATGGCAGAAGTGAATGTAGCCATACTCTATGCTTGGGGGAAAAGGTTCCGCATGATAAACTGAAAGCCTATGAACGCTTGAAAAAAGCACTTAAAGAAGGAAAAAGTGAAGCAGGAGATTACTTAGATAAACTTTGTCAAGAGAGTGCTTGGGTGTGTAAAGATTAGTATTATTTCGTTTTTATGGCAATTTTGTTTTTAATCTAGGAACAAATGAAGAAGTATGCTTTTTAGTATGTGATGAATGCAGAGACGACGAGTAAATATTTTTTTCTTAGTCTAGGCGTGTCTGAGGAGCAGTACTTTAGTACGCGACGAAGATAACAACGACAAATAAGAGAAAAATGGTGCTCGATACAAGATTTGAACTTGTGACCACCTCCATGTCATGGAGGCACTCTACCGCTGAGTTAATCGAGCAAATAATTTGTAGGCTGGAAGTATAACTAAGAGATACTTAAAAGTTATTTTTAAATAGCTCTGCGATAAAATGGAAATATCGTATCAAGGAGTCTCGGTGGAAATAGAGTTGAATACTAATGCGTATATAAAAGAACAAGGATATGCATTGATTAGATTATTATTTATTATTTCTCTTACGCTCATAAGTTTTATATTGATTCACATCTCAGACAATCAGCACAACACACACTTTTTCATACTTGAAATTATGTTAGTAGTGTTGAGTACATTCTCCTTGCTTCATTATGCTTTTATCCGTAAGTACCCTGCCTTATTACTGAGAACACGAAAATTTATTATTATTTTTTTAGACCTATTGGTACTTACTGTGAGTATTGTCATTATGGGCTCTTCAGGACTTTTTCTCCTTCCTGTCTATATTTTGATTGTGATGGAAAGTGGCATGCGTTTTGGGTTTGTCCATTTTTATTTTAGTATTATCCTCTCTTCTTTTGCATGGCTCTTTCTTGTAAATTATTCAGGGTATTGGCAAACACATTCAGATACGGTGGCTATTTTTGCAATCACCACTTTTTTGATACCGCTTATGTATATGAAACAGATGCTGAATATGCACGAAAAACATGAAATACTGCATGAGACTTTACAAAGTACAGAGCATGCTGCCAATTATGATGCATTAACCAAACTTCCTAACAGAAAGTACTACAACAGCTTCATGAAAGATGTATTAAAAGAGAAAGCTTTTTTTGCACTTTTGTTTATTGATCTAAATAAATTTAAAATTATCAATGATACGTATGGAGACATGGTGTAGGAGACACAGTCCTCAAAGAGGTGGCACGCAGACTCTCTGAAGGCATAGTTGAAGATGATATGCTCGCACGTTTGGGAGGTGATGAATTTGTGATTATAACACGCAGAAAAAAAGCATTTTTACCTAAGTTCCTTTCTCGGCTTGAAGAGATTACCATAGGTAACCATACGGTAGGAAATAAGGATATACTTATAGAACTGAGTATAGGGGTAAGCCTTTTTCCGGATGACAGTAAATCAGAAACTTTTTTACGTAAATATGCCGATGAAGCAATGTATTGTGCTAAAAAGCGTAACGATACCTATCATGTTTTTTATGAAGAGATTAAGTCTTCAGAGGATTCTTTTTAACTTTTCGCTATAATCATGGCATTTTTAACGCGGGCAATGTAAGCTGCGTTTACACAAAGGACTCATTTGAGCGAAAATATTATAGGTTACATTGATGACCAAGGCAACATTCTAGACACACAAACAGCAGGTGAAAACTGTGATGCAACTCCTATTGAGTATGATAACTCTGAAGCGGCATTAGAGATTATCCGTCACTCTACGGCACACCTTATGGCGCAAGCTATTACAGAGCTTTACCCTGACTCACAATTTTTTGTAGGTCCTGTGGTGGATGAAGGGTTTTACTATGACTTTAGAGTCGATGAGCAGATAGGGGAAAATGACCTTAAAGCCATCGAAAAGAAGATGAATGAACTTATCAAGAAAAAGTACAAGATCGAAAAGTACGAATTGACCAAAGCAGAAGCACTAGAGAAGTTTGCCAATGACGACTTAAAACAAAAAGTCATGGAGCGGATAGAAGATGATACTTTAAGTATTTATAAGCAGGGCGACTTTGGAGATTTGTGTCGTGGTCCTCACGTCCCGGCACTTCGTTTTTTACATAACTTTAAGCTGACACGTGTGGCAGGGGCTTACCTTGGTGGTGACGAAAAAGCAGAGATGTTGACTCGTATTTACGGTATCGCTTTTGCAGATAAAGAGTCTTTGAAATCATACCTTACTATGATGGAAGAAGCAAAAAAACGTGACCATAGAAAAATTGGTAAAGAGATGAAACTCTTTATGTTTGATGAAGAAGCAGGGGTTGGACTTCCTTTCTGGATGCCAAAAGGTGCAAAGCTACGCTATAAACTAGAAAGCATCTTACATAAAGCACACCTTACACGTGGCTACGAGCCAGTACGTGGCCCAGAAATCCTCAAAGCAGACATGTGGAGAACCTCAGGACACTATGCCTGTTATGGTGACAATATGTATCTTACGACTATTGACGAGCAAGAGTACGGTATCAAGCCTATGAACTGTTTGGGGCACATCCAAGTCTTTAAACAAACACCAAAGTCTTACCGTGACTTACCACTACGTTACTATGAGTATGGTGTGGTACACCGTCACGAAAAGTCAGGAGTGCTTCATGGACTGCTTCGTGTACGTGAATTCACCCAAGATGATGCACATATCTTCTGTGAACCAGAACAGATAGCGAAAGAAGTACTTGAAGTGGTTGAGTTTGTAGACTCAGTGATGAAACTTTTTGGTTTTGAATATACTATGGAGATAGCAACTAAACCAGAAAAAGCCATCGGTGAAGATGCAGTATGGGAGATGGCAACACAAGGGCTTAAAGATGCACTTGAGGGCAATAACTTACCATACACTATCGATGAAGCTGGAGGTGCATTTTACGGCCCTAAAATCGACATCAAGATAACTGATGCCATCGGGCGTAAATGGCAGTGTGGTACCATACAGGTAGACTTTAACCTCCCTGAGCGTTTTGAAGTAGAGTATGTTGCAGAAGACAATACACGCAAGCAACCAGTGATGATTCACCGCGCTATTTTAGGTTCATTTGAGCGTTTCATTGGAATATTGACGGAACACTATGCTGGAGAGTTCCCATTCTTCCTTGCTCCTGTGCAAGTTATTTTTGTACCTATTTCAGAAAGTCATGCTGATTATGCCTATGCGCTTAAGAAAAGAATGCTTTTAGAGGGTATGGATGCAGAAGTGTATGACAAAAATGACAGTCTTAACAAACGTATCCGTAATGCTGAAAAGCAGCGTGTACCGTATGTAGTCATCGTTGGAGAAGAAGAAGTTTCCAATAATACAGTCGCCATTCGTGACAGACGTAACAAAGAACAGTATAATCTTACACAAGATGAATTTATGGTAAAATTAACCAAACAACTTCAAGAAGGAAAAATTTGAGTAGACAAAACGATAGAAACAACAGAGGAAGAAAAAAGGCTGATGATACCATCATGAATGATGCGATTCGCATTATGGAACTAAGAGTTCTTGGTGATGATGGTGAACAATTTGGTATCATTACTCGTGCAGAGGCTATGAACATAGCAAACGAAAAAGGTCTAGACCTTGTGCTTGTATCACCAGATGCAAAGCCTCCTGTTACTAAAATCATGGACTACGGAAAACATAAATACGAGCTGGAAAAAAAGAAAAAAGAGGCACGTAAAAACCAAAAGAAGATTGAAGTAAAAGAGGTCAAATTCTCTTGTAAAATTGCAGAAAATGATATTGCATACAAAGTAAAACATGCCAGAGAGTTCTTAGAAAAAGGAAAACATGTAAAATTACGTGTTTTCCTAAGAGGACGTGAAATGGCAAACCCGGAGTGGGGTGTAGATGTACTTAACCGTGTATGGCCGATTCTTGAAGATATCGCAGTCCTCGAAAGCCCAGCAAAACAAGAAGGTCGTTACATTAACATGTACGTGACACCACTTAAAAAATAAGTATATATTCCTTTATTTACTTAAGTCAAAGTTATCTTTTGGCTTAAGTTTTCTTCACTTTTTCACTTAAAATTATAAAAAAATCACCATATTTTTCTAAAAATATATTAAATTTTCCTATTTCCTATTTCCTAT
>VCAW01000148.1 GCA_013607775.1 Campylobacterota bacterium
AGTTCTCATAAAAAGCCTTTAGTTTTTTTGATAAAGTTTTAATGTTTGTTGTAAAGTATTATAACATTTATCGAGGTCTAAAGGTTTTTTTGAAATTTAATTTAGCTTAAATTGTGGGTTGTTTTTGGTAATCTGCAAGTGGCTCATCTATATATCTTTTATATAACCTAGAAAAAGATACTATATCGTTATGAAAAAAACGATGAGACTTCATGCCATAATCATAGGAGAAAAAGCCAAGGAAGCACTGCACTATGTTGATAGTATTCAAGCGGTTAAAGGTAAAGGGCTTGATGGAGACCGTTACTTTTATGGGCAAGGGACATTCAACAAACCCCAACTCTCTCAACATGTACGTGAGATAAGTATACTCCCCTATGAAGCGCTATCTGAATGTAATACACGACTAGATAAAAATCTAGACTTCATAGACTTACGTAGGAACCTAGTCATTAAACATTTGGATGTAGAAGCCCTACACAATAAAGTATTTACCATTGGTTCTGCCAAATTTCGTATTGTACGTACGTACCTGTCCACCCTGTCGTTACTTGTCACGTTTGCTAGATGTTGATATAATAAAAGGGTTAAAGTACATTGGTGGCTACAGGGCTAGTATCATACAAAGTGGCATAATCTCTGTAAATGATGAGATTATCTATTAAATTTACGAAATCTTGATTTAAGTCCTTGACGCATAAGCTTTTTTGTGCTATAAATTAATTAAGACAATATATCTCCGAATAAGGATTACATATGGCAAACGAAGGATTAGATAAAGCTGTCTCTGGTGAGTATGCACTCGGCTTTGAGATAGATATCGAAACTGACATTATTGAACCAGGACTTAGTGAAAAGATCATTGCGTTCATTTCCAAGAAAAAAGATGAACCCGAATGGATGCTAGAGCTTCGTCTCAAGGCACTCAAGAAATGGGAAACTATGACCGAACCCCACTGGGGGAAGCTAGACTATGAACCTATAGACTATCAGAGTATTTCATATTTTGCTGCACCAAAAGAAGACATAGACAGTCTTGATGAAGTAGACCCGAAGATACTCGAAGCCTATGAGAAGCTGGGTATCTCTCTGGAGGAACAAAAACAACTCGCAGGTGTTAAAGTAGCTGTAGATGCCGTAGTAGATTCAGTTTCAGTCACCACTACCTACTCTGAAGAGCTTAAAAAGCATGGGGTGATTTTCTGTTCTATCTCAGATGCTATTAAAGACTACCCAGAACTTGTAAAAAAGTATATGTTCTCCGTAGTCCCTATGGCAGACAACTACTTTGCAGCACTGAACTCTGCTGTATTTACCGATGGAACATTCGTCTACATCCCAAAAGGGGTACGTTGTCCTATGGAGCTTAGTACCTACTTTAGGATTAATGCACTCAACACTGGGCAGTTTGAAAGAACACTTATCATCGCTGATGAAGGCTCTCATGTATCATACAACGAAGGGTGTTCTGCACCTACACGTGATGAGCATCAGCTCCATGCCGCGGTAGTCGAGTTGGTTATACTCAAAGATGCAGAGATTAAGTACTCTACCATTCAAAACTGGTTCCCTGGTGATGAGAACGGTAAAGGTGGTATCTATAACTTCGTAACAAAAAGAGCCATCTGTCAAGGAGAGAACTCCAAAGTCTCATGGACACAGGTGGAAACAGGTTCTGCCATTACGTGGAAGTACCCTAGCTGTATCTTAAAAGGTGACAACTCTGTGGGTGAGTTTTACTCTGTGGCTGTTACTACCCTAGCCCAACAGGCTGACACGGGCACAAAGATGATACACATCGGGAAAAATACCTCTTCTACCATCATCTCCAAAGGTATCTCTGCCATGAAAGGGCAAAATACCTACAGAGGCTTGGTGAAGATTAACAAGAGTGCTGAAGGTGCGAGAAACTACTCTGAGTGTGACTCATTACTCATAGGGTCTAACTGTGGGGCGCATACTTTCCCTTACTTGGAGTCAAAAGACACCAAAGGACAGGTAGAACATGAGGCAACCACCTCAAAAATATCTGATGAGCAGCTCTTTTACTTGCGTCAAAGAGGTATCAATGAAGAAGATGCCGTGTCGATGATAGTCCACGGTTTTTGTAAACAGGTCTTTAGCCAACTCCCTATGGAGTACGCGGTAGAAGCCAAAGCATTATTAGAATTAACATTAGAAGGAAGTGTAGGATGAGTATTATGAAAATAGAGAATTTACAAGCAAAAATAGGTGACAAACAGATACTTAAAGGGCTTAACCTAGAGTTAGAACCAGGAAAAGTACATGCCATCATGGGACCAAATGGTGCAGGTAAATCTACCCTTTCTAAGGCACTTGTAGGGCACTACGATGTAGAGCTTACCGGTGGAGACATCATCTATAAAGGTAAAAACATCAATGAGATGGAAGCTGAAGAGAGAGCATTGGAGGGCATCTTCCTTTCGTTTCAACATCCTGTAGAGATACCAGGTGTAAACAATGCCTATTTCCTAAGAACAGCACTCAATGCCAAACGTAAACACGAGGGTAAAGAAGAACTTAATGCTGCAGAGTTTTTACGTCTTATGAGAGACCACCTAGAGATGCTTGGCATGAAGTCAGATATGATAAGCCGAAGTCTAAACGAAGGTTTCTCTGGTGGAGAGAAGAAACGTAATGAGATACTTCAAATGCTCATCTTAGAGCCTGAAGTCATCATACTGGACGAGATAGACTCCGGACTTGACATTGATGCACTAAGAGCAGTATCTGAAGGGATTAACAAGATGAAAGACGGTAAACGCTCTTTCCTTGTCATTACCCACTATTCTCGCATCCTTGACTACATAGAGCCTGATTATATTCATGTACTCAAAGATGGTAAGATCATCAAAACAGCAGGGCCTGAGCTAGTAGCACAACTCGAAGAGAATGGGTATGATGCCATAGAGGAGGAGTAATGAATCTCTTAGCACTTAAAAATAAAAATCCACAAGAGGTCAATGCACTCCTTGGCATAAAAGATAGAGATATCTTGGTAGAGCGTTTTTGTGCGCTTGGTCTGCCTAGTAAAAATAGTGAAGAGTACCGTTACTTTGATGTGGAAAAACTACTCGAACCTGAGTATAAAACACTAAACTATGTACCTAAAACGCCTGAGACATCAGACAAAGTCGAGATAGTAGATGGTGTGGTTGTTGCTGTACCTAAGGGTATGCGCGTATACAATGAAGCTTGTCAAATGATAGATATGGATCATTTTGATCCACTCTACTACCTTGGACACCTACTCTCTCCACAGACTATCAAGATAGAACTTGATGGAGATGTGGAAGTTGAGATAGAACACAGGTTTACACAGAGTGATGCACTGATAAATTACCGTATTGTACTCTATAACCAAGCCAATAGACATGCCACAGTATATGAAAACTTCATCTCTGATGACATAGAAAATACACTTGTGCTATACGGCTATGATATGCACCTTGCTCAAGACTCTACACTTAGGGTCGTAAAAATGCAGAGTATGCAAGATGCAGGTTACGGTATGGTCGCTTCACATAAAGTAAATGTAGCCAAAAATGCCAATGCCATACTCAAAAGTTTTGATATAGGTGGAGATCAGGCACTGCAACTGCTCAAAGTTGAACTTGCAGAGCGTGCCCATGTAGATGCAGGACACCTCCTCTACCTTAATGAGGACTCTAAACGTGGTACCGTCTCACAGATAGTACACGTCGGAGAGCACTCTACCTCAAAGCAAGAGGCTAAAAACATCTTAGATGGTAAAAGCAGAGGTATATTTGATGCACTCATACGTGTAGAACACTCAGCCAAGTACACCAAAGCTGAACAAAACTCTAAGGCTATCTTGCTTCATGATGATGCCTATATGGCAGCTAAACCACAGCTTGAGATATACATCGATGAGCTCGAAGCCTCTCATGGTGCAACCACAGGACAACTAGACAGAAAACAACTTTTCTACCTGCAAAGCCGTGGCATAAGTTACACAGAGGCTAGAAAAATGCTTGTGATTGCCTTTGCCAATACGCTCATAGAGCAAGTCAAAGACACACGACAACAAGAACGTATAAAAGATGCTTTTGAAAAGGCCTTTTATCGTGTACATAAAGAAGGATAAGGTATGAATATGCAAAAAGAAAGCATGATAGAAACAGTCGCACGTTTTAAAGAAGATTTTGACCTCTTCCCTACGCTAAATGACAAACTGGAATATATCTTTGATTTGGGAAAACGACATACGACACTACCTGATGAAGAAAAAAATGATGCTACCTATGTTAATGGTTGTGCTTCTGATGCATGGCTTGTAGGAGAATGTAAAGATGGTGTGTTACTCCTACGTGGAGAAGGTACCTCTGAGATGGCAAAAGGGATGCTTACCCTTCTACTTGATATCTTTGCCAACCGTCCTGTAGATGAGATACTCGCCTTTGATCCTGCTAAACTGCATGAGATGGGTGTGGTCGAACTACTCTCACCTGTACGTCAACAAAGCTTGGAAGCCTTTTTAAAGATGGTCTATGGCTACGCACAAAAATGTAAAGAACAAGGAGCTTAACATGGATATCAATAACATTCAAGAGAGTGACATCCCTACTACATCAGAAGAGTTGGCTGCTTATGAAGCGAAGTTCCCTAAAGTACAAAAAACGATTGATGATAAGATGGCAGAGGAGCGACAAAAGTTCATAGACAAACAACCCTCAGACAAAGAGATGGAAGAGAAGATAGTAGAACATCTCAAACAGATCTACGACCCAGAACTTCCTGTAAACATCTATGACTTAGGACTGGTCTATGATATCCACTGTTGGACAAACGAAGTAAGTATGCTTAAAATGTGTAAAATCACTATGACGTTGACTTCTGCTACCTGTTCTTTCTCTCAAGTCATCGTAGACTTGGTTAAAAGTATAGTAAGTCGTCAATCTGGCTTAGAAAACATAGACGTTGACATCGTATTTGACCCACCATGGGGACAAGACAAAATGACAGATGATGCGAAATTGGCGATGGGATTACTTTAATCCCACCCCTCTTATGCTATAATGCCACTCAATATAATGTAAGGCTCTATACAAGTGGAAACAACAACACACAAAACCCAAAAATTCATACTCAAACTCTTTCCTGAAATTATGGTGAAGGGATCTTCTGCCAAACGTCAGATGGTTGGACAACTCTACAATAACCTTTTAAAGATGTTAGGACGTTTTTCTGAAGATATAAACGTAAGAAAGTTTTCAGACAAAATAGAAGTAGTAACACCTATAGAGTTTGTTGTAGAAGTAAGACAACTTTTACTGGACACTCCAGGTATAGAACAAGTCCTTGAAGCCCTACAGTTTGACAAGATGAATACCCTAGATGAGATAAAAGTCAAAGTCGGCGAAGTGATGCACCATGAAATAGAAGGTAAAACCTTTGTGGTGCGCGCAAAGCGTTCTGGTACACATGACTTCCGTTCTACGCAGTTAGAACAAACAGTAGGTGGATACATGTTGGCTACATACCCTTCTAATGGGGTAGATTTACACAATCCAGAAGTTACCATACGCATAGAGCTACTCAATAACCAACTCAATATCATCACTACCAAACACGTAGGACTCTCTGGTTTTCCACTGGGTACACAAGGGGACATACTCTCACTTATGTCTGGAGGGTTTGACTCTACTGTTGCCTCTTACCTTACGATGAAACGTGGACTTAAAACGCATTTCATCTTCTTTAACCTTGGTGGCGCAGCGCATGAGATAGGTGTAAAGCAAGTGGCACTCTACCTATGGAGTAAGTTTGGATCTTCACATAGAGTAAAATTTATCTCTGTACCTTTTGATGATGTACTCACAGAAATCTTCCGTTCTACACACAATACCTATATGGGTGTCACCCTCAAACGTCTGATGCTTCTAGCAGCAGAAAAAGTAGCCAATGAGATGGAGATAGATGCCCTACTCACAGGTGAATCCGTTGCACAGGTATCTAGCCAAACCCTACGCAACTTGGCACTCATCGATCAGGTAACCAACAATCTCATCTTGCGTCCACTGGCTACGATGAATAAACCTGAGATTATAGATATCGCCAATACTATCGGTACACGAAGGTTTGCTGAGAGTATGCCAGAGTATTGTGGGGTGATTTCAAAGAACCCTATTACCCATGGATCATACAAGCGTATGGAGCGAGAAGCGAAACATTTTGACTATACAGTATTGGATAAGGCTGTTGAAGAGGCACAACACATTTATGTTGATGAAATACTTGATGATGTTACAAACAATACAGCCATTGAAGTGGTGAATGATCTAAATGATGATTATGTAGTGATTGATATACGTGCAGAAGAAGAATGTATAGAGACATCATATGAGAGCATTAAAATACCATTTCATAAACTCAAATCAGAGTTTAAAAAGCTACCTAAAGATAAAGAGTACCTACTCTATTGTGAAAAAGGGATTATGTCTCAGTTGCATGCACAGTATCTACGTGATGCGGAAGATGCGAAGAATGTAAGGGTTTACAGACCGTAAACCCTTTTATCATTGATTAACCGTGGATTTTTCCACAGTATTTGTTTTCTACTCTTACATAGTTTTTAAGTGTGGCTTGTGCCAACTCGTCATCTCTCATTGTCTCTTTATACTTTTCTGTTTTTTCAGTATAAATCTTACATAGTCTAGCTGCTTCAGCTTTTTGTGCCTTCTCTTGTTCTACTTGTGCTTCATTAAAAAATCCACTCATTGCAAATGTACTTACTAAAGCCATTAAAATTATTTTTTTCATATTATATCCTTTATGAATAATTTCAAGTTATTAACTTGATAATATGTAATTATAGTATTAATAACTTAAATGAATATTAAACTTAACTTATAACTATAATAAGTATTAATTATCTTCTTTTTTTGATGCTTCACAATATTTTGTCTGAAGTCTTACATAATTGTTCAATGTTGCCTGTGCCAATTCATCATCACGCATAGTCTCTTTATATTTTGCTATTTTTTTAGTATATAGTGTACACATACGAACCTGTTCTTCTTTCTGAGCTTTCGCTGCTTCTGCTTCTTCACTATTGCTCCATCCACCCATCATGCCATCTGCAAATATAAAACTACTCAATAGAGTTAGCAATAATACTTTCTTCATATTTATTCCTTTAAATTATTAAATGTATCAATTTAAATTATATTTCTTTGTTCTCTATCTACCCTTGATATATATCAAAAATGTTGACCTTTTATAAGAAAATAGAGAGAAAATTATAAGAAAAACTAAATAACCCTATCTTTATCCGATTTATTTTGCTATAATTCCGAACTTTTCTGCAAGAGAGTACTAAACTCCTTTTACGAGACAACACTATCTCCTTATCCACACGCTTAGACGTGTAATAACCTTTAATGGTTAAAAGTTTGGTATCAGTTTGCACAAAAGAGGGTTTTAAACCTCTTGATACCATATCTTCTTATAGATATACCAAGACAAATACAACACCGAAAAATTTAACACAAAGATATAACTATGAAATTTTCAGATTTTAACTTAAAAGATACAATCCAAGCAGCCGTAACAGAAGCAGGATTTACAGAACCATCACCCATACAAAAAGATGCCATTCCTCTCGTATTAGAGGGTCATGATATGGTTGCACAAGCGCAAACAGGTACAGGTAAAACTGCAGCCTTTGGTCTACCAATAATGTCTATGATGAAAGCAGACGGAAGTGTAGAAGGACTTGTCATCGTTCCTACACGTGAACTTGCTATGCAGGTTTCTGACGAGCTTTTCCGTTTTGGTAAACTCTCTGGTCTCAAAACTGCTACTGTTTACGGTGGTACACCTTATGGTAAACAAATTGAACGTATCAAACAAGCTTCTATTGTAGTAGCAACACCAGGACGTCTTCAAGACCTTCTTATGTCAGATAAAATCAAAATCAATCCACAGTTTGTTGTACTTGATGAAGCAGATGAAATGCTTGATATGGGTTTCCTCGATGAAATCAAAAACATCTTTACATACCTACCAAAAGAGCGTCAAACACTGCTTTTCTCAGCAACAATGCCAAATGCTATCCGTAAACTTGCAGAACAGATTTTAAAGAACCCTAAAACGGTTTCTATTACAAAATCAGAAAAAACAAATACAAAGATTACACAACTCTACTACGTAGTTCAAGAGAGAGAAAGAGATGACGCTTTAGTAAGACTCATCGACTATAAAAACCCAGAGAAATGTATTATCTTCTGTCGTATGAAAAAAGAAGTTGACAGACTTGTAGCACACATGACGGCACAAGGTTTCAAAGTATCTGGTCTTCATGGTGATATGGAGCAAAAGCAAAGAGAAGTAACAATTCGTGCCTTTAAACAAGGTGGTATCGATATCTTCATTGCTACCGATGTTGCTGCTCGTGGACTTGATGTAAACGATGTAACACACGTATTTAACTACCATATTCCTTTTGATTCTGAATCTTATGTACACCGTATCGGTCGTACAGGTCGTGGTGGTAAATCTGGTGAGGCGATTACTTTGGTAAGCCCTAATGAGCTTAGAACTATTAAACGTATCGAAAAAGATGTAGGTGCAAAACTTATTACTCAAGTTATCCCTACACGTATGGAAGTACAAAACAATCGTTCAGACGAGCTTATTGCAAAGATTGCAGAAACAAAAGTGACTGACAAAGCCATAGAGCTTGTGAAAACACTTCAGCATGATTTAGACATTGTAACTATCGCTCACCTACTTGCATCTATGATTCAAAGTGAAAACTCAGTCAAGGGTAAAGACAACATCGGACTTGGTCTTGATGAGATAGCACTTCTTATGGAACGTGCGATGCAACAACGTGGAAACGGTGGTGGCGGTGGTCGTAACCGTAGACGTAGTGGCGGTGGTGGATACCGTGGAAACCGTTCAGGTGGCGGACGAAGCAGCCATGGTAGAAACGGACGTTCAGGTGGTGGAGACCGTAATGGACGCTCTGGTGGCGGACGCGACAGCCGTAATGGCGGACAAGGTAGTAGAAGCTAAGCTTCCACTCACGTCAAACCTCTAGCCAAGGACTATACTTATGTTCTTGGTAACTGCTTCTTTTTATTTCCAAACAGATATGCCTAACTTTTTTTCTTACTAAATACTGACATGAGTGTTTTTTCATAATTACTCACGTGTGTATGTACTTTTGTAACCCGTTTGGGATGCACAATGTGTGTCATGGTAAATCCTTTGTTGTGTTATACAACAATGTACCATGAGAGTATTACCTGAGTATTACCTCTACTTGCCTAAGCCAAATACATTGGAAAGTGTATTGATATAGTTAAAATAGCCGGTAATAGCTACAGCTTCAAGTATCTGTGCCTCACTGTATCCTACTGCTTTAATGGCATCTATATCTTCTTGCATCATTTTATAACTATCTTTTTGAGAGGCACGTATACAAAACTTCAGTAAAGCCTTTTCACTCTCTTCACACTGTATGCTATCAACACCATCAAGTACCTCTTCAACCTGTGCTTCGCTCATACCAAGCATTTTAGCGATATTTTTATGGACATCTACACACATGGTACAGCCATTATCTATAGAGATAAGCAAGGCTATACGCTCTTTAGTGCTATAGGGTAACAAGGTCTCTTTTAGAAGATAGGCTTGTACCATGTTGTCTGTTGCATTGTAGATATCTGGGTTGAGTGCGATGAGTTCAAAAATTTCTCCAAGTTTTCCAGTTTTTTCCAGTATCTCTTCGGCTTTCACCTTGATAGTTGGTTCCATCTCTTCTAAAGTACAAAGTTTTATATATGCCATGCTAAATCCTTTTTTAATTATTTAGATATTAGTATATCTTATTTATAAAGAAATAGAAAAAAGTAAATAATATTAATTATCCTTTAAGATTTTTTATCCTAAAATGTCTTATTCAAAATATAACAGGAGAATATAATGACCATATTTAAAATTGCAAGCATTTCACTTTTAGCATCAACATTACTATTAGCAAAGGGTGGCATAGCAGATAAAGCACACAGTGCTGGACTGACAGCTATCCCTACAGATAAAGCAGCGCTTATGAAGCTGATTGACCCAAAAAACACTATTACCGATGAAAAAGTAGCCCTTGGTAAACAACTCTACTTTGAGCCTAGACTCTCTAAAAGTGGGATTATCTCATGTAATACCTGTCACAACCTTGGTTTAGGTGGTGTTGATGGTGTACCGGCAGCCGTAGGTCACAACTGGACAGCAAACCCACATCACCTTAACTCACCTACTGTATACAATGCAGTCTTTTTTGATGCACAGTTTTGGGATGGTAGAAGCCCAGACTTAGAAGATCAGGCACAAGGTCCTATGCAGGCAGCACCAGAGATGGCAGCAGCTCCGTCACTTGTAGTAGAGAGAATTAACTCTATCCCTGCGTATGTTGAGTCATTTGAAAAAGCGTATGGCAAAGATGTAAAAGTAGACTTTAAAACGATTACAGCAACTATCGGTATCTTTGAGAGAACATTGGTTACGCCATCAAGATATGATGACTTCCTAAACGGAAACAAAGAAGCACTTACAGATGCTGAGAAAGAAGGACTTAACCTCTTTATGGACAAAGGATGTACTGCATGTCACACAGGTATTGCACTTGGTGGAACGATGCAGCCTTTCCCTGCTGTTGGTAAATATACTTATGCAAATGTAGGTGACTTTAAAGGTGACAAAAATGGTATGGTGAAAACACCTACACTAAGAAACATCACCGAGACTGCACCGTACTTCCATAACGGTGCCATTTGGAGCTTGAAAGAAGCAGTACAAGAGATGGGCAGAACACAACTAGGTTCTGAAATCTCAGATGTAGATGCAGCAAAAATTGTGACTTTCTTTGGCGCACTTAAAGGTAAAAAACCAGAGATTACTTACCCTCAGTTCCCTGAAAGTACAGCAAAAACAGCAAAACCAGACTTTAACTAAGTCACCCTCTTCTCCTACACCATGGTGGTGTAGGAACTCTTGCGTTATATCAATCTTATTTCTTTACAATTTTGTTATCATATAGTTAAAAAAGGTGTATAACTATGCACATGAATTTCTCTGAAGATGCCCAACACTCTTACTTTTTCTCTCAACCCCATCAGCCTTTTTTTGTCTTAGCCTTTGTCAATGCCATCGTAACCATGCTGATATTTTTACTCAGTTACAAAGGTGTGATACACATGGCTATAAGCCCTTCACATTTTCATGCCTATGGATTTACCTATTTGCTCTTTACTCCTGCTTTTTTTGGCTTTTTATTTACTACTTTTCCACGCTTTGCATCTACTCCAGCGATAGAAAAAAGCACCTATATGAGAGTCTTTAACTTTTACTACATTGGCTCTACACTTTTTCTTCTTGGAAGTATGGTAAGCCCCTTTCTATCGGCTGTAGGGATGATTACTCTTTTTATAGGTCATACTTCAGGGTACTTGATACTAAAAAATATATATACCACGACCACCATGGATGACAAACATGATATCTACTGGATACAATTTGCTATGGCATTCGGATTACTTGCACATTTTATCTTTATTATAGGGCAACTTTGGATGCCGGCATTCATAGGTTTTTCTACAGAGATTTCTACCTACCTCTACCTCTTTTTACTCGCTTTTGCAGTGGCACAGCGCATGGTGCCTTTTTTCTCTCACTGTATGGTCGAGAAAAATATGGCTCTACTCAAACAGCTTTTCATTCTCTTACTTCTTCATATACTCCTTGAAGGTTTCAAAACCAATACTTCTTTTGTTGTAGATTTACTCATCGCCTATCTAACAGGAAAAGAGATACTCCGTTGGAAACTCCCTTTTCCTAACCCAAATCCACTATTGATGGTCTTACATGTAGCACTTTTTTGGGTACCTGTAGCTTTTTCGCTCTCTGGCATAACGAATCTTATTTCTCTTATCTCTGATATTACTTTCTTGGCATTAGATGTACATGGTATCGTTCTTGGTTTTGTATTTACCATTCTTATAGGCTTTGGTACACGTGTAACACTGGGACACTCAGGCAATCAAATGTTTGCAGACAAATACACCACTTTTCTTTTTATCTGGACACAAGTGGTCATAGTGTTGCGTATACTTACCTCGTTAGTCGCTGCATTTGGCTGGAACTTCATGGTACTCTTTGACATTACAGCAACGGCATGGATAGTCATGTTTGGTGCATGGGCAGTACGCTTCTTTGCTGTACTCACACAAGGTAAAAAACTAAGTAAATAATCTGCTATAATGCAGGTATGAAATTCCTAATACTTTTATTTTCTTTCCAACTCCTCTTTGGGGCTACGCCTGAACAGATAGAGGAGTACATCTCTGTCTCCTCTGCAGAAGAAGAACTCCTACAGCTTCAGTCACAGTTTTCTGCTATGCAAAATGGGTTCTCTCAAGATGCAAACAGTAGCGAAGAGACCTATGATATGCAACTGCTTACTGTACGCTTCAAAGAGCACTTGGAGCGCGCACTCAGCGAGACTGAAATGAATGAGATATTAGAGAACTATAAAAATGTGGTCTATTTGCAATTTGTCTCTAACATGATGTATGTACCAGACAAAAATGAGACAGATGCCTATCTCTTTACACTTGAAGAAGATGAGACACTCAAAGAGCGTCTCAATCTACTCGAAGACATCTCCAAAGCGCTCAATAAAGAGAAATCTATGGCTGTCATGTTTGATGAGCTTATGCTTCCTCTTTTAAAAAGTGCACAAGGTGCCAATACCCTCAATGAAGAGATACTCAAACAAAGACGCACAGCCTATCTCAAAGCAATGGCAGAGAGCGCACGAAGAGACACACTCTTTAACCTAAAAGAGTTCAGTATAGAAGAACTCGAAGCACTGCGTGAGGTTGTAAAAACTTCTGCTATGAACCATGAAACAAAAGCAGTTTATGGTGCAACAGCCTATACTTTAAAAGAGTTCTTCCTCTCGCTGGCAAGCCGTTATGACGTCTCAAAACATGACCCAAGTAAATACAACAAAAGCACCGAAGACAGGAACAATACTAAATAATATGAATACTAAAAACAAACACCATCATAAGCCTAAACATAAGCAAAATAATAACCAATCCAACTTTACAGAAAAAGATTTTCTACCTACCACACGTGCAGAGATGGATGCACGAGGGTGGGATCAGTGTGATGTAATACTTGTGAGTGGTGATGCCTACATTGACTCCCCTTTCATAGGTGTAGCCATGGTGGGTCGTATGCTCGAACGTATGGGGTATAGAGTCGGTATGATAGGACAGCCCGATGTCAAGTCCGATATAGACATCAAACGTCTAGGAGAGCCTAGACTCTACTGGGGTGTCAGTGGTGGGTCTGTAGACTCAATGGTTTCTAACTATACTGCTACCAAGAAGTTTAGAAATTCAGATGATTATACGCCTGGTGGAAAAAACAACAAACGTCCAGACCGTGCACTAAGCGTCTACTGTAACCTCATACGTCAGCATTTTAAAAATACTGTACCTCTGGTTCTGGGTGGCATAGAAGCTTCTTTGCGTCGTGTTAGCCACTATGATTACTGGTCAAACAAGCTCAAAAAGCCCATACTCTTTGACTCAAAAGCAGACATACTTATTTATGGTATGGGGGAGATAGCCTTAGAACAACTTACAAAAGCTTTGGAAGAGGGTAGAGACTATCGTGACATTCGTGGTGTGTGTTACATCTCTAAAGAGCCAAAACATGAGTATTTGCAACTTCCTTCCCATGCTGAATGTTTAGAAAACAAAGAACGCTACATAGATCTATTTGATGATTTCTATGACCATAATGACCCCATCTCAGCACGTGGACTCTGTCAGCCTGTAGATACACGCTACCTGATACAAAATCCACCATGTGACTATCTCAATGAAGATGAAATGGATGCCAACTCAAACCTACCTTTTACCCGTGAGCTACACCCCTACTACGCCAAAGATGGTAAGGTCAAATGTTTGGAGACTATCAAATTTTCCATTATGACGCATCATGGGTGTTGGGGAGAGTGTAACTTCTGTGCCATTGGGGTGCATCAGGGGCGTACTATCCGTACACGGTCAGAGAAAAACATACTTGCCGAAGCAAAAGACTTTAACAAGTACAAGGACTACAAAGGTATCATCTCCGATGTAGGTGGGCCTACTGCAAATATGTATGGCTATGAGTGTAACAAAAAGCTAAAGCTAGGTACCTGTGACCACCAGCGTTGTGTTGATGCCACACATTTGTGTAGCTCTATGAAGCCTGACCACAGTCGTAACATCAACCTGCTTCGTCAAGTGCGTCAGGTAGAAGGTGTGCGTAAAGCCTTTGTTGCTTCGGGTGTACGCTATGACCTCATAACAGAAGACAAGAAACATGGCTACTCGTATTTGCGTGAAATAGTACAGCACCATATCTCGGGGCAGATGAAAGTCGCACCAGAACATACAGAACAACACGTACTTGAACTCATGGGTAAACCAGGTAAACAAACGCTTGTAGACTTTAAAAAGCTCTATGACAAACTAAACAAAGAGATGGGTAAAAAGCAGTTTCTTACCTACTATCTCATAGCAGCACACCCGGGATGTACAGAAAAAGACATGCATTCACTTAAAGACTTTACCACCAACGAACTACAAATGAATCCAGAACAGGCTCAAGTCTTTACACCCACACCTAGTACCTACTCTGCTGTAATGTATTACACAGAGATGGATCCTAAAACACGTAAAAAGATATTTGTAGAGAAAGATACCAAACGTAAAGAGAAGCAAAAAGCCATTGTTGTGGCTAAAGAAGATAGATTTAAATCAGGATTTGCAAGTTAATGAAACCCATCTACATCACCGACCTAGACCATACCTTTCTACGTACAGACCAAACAGTAAGTGACTTCTCTGCTAAAGTCTGGAATGAGAAAAGCAAAGATGCCATACTCTCTGTAGCTACGGCAAGAAGCTTTCAAAAGTCACATGACTTCCTAGAGAAGCTTCACCTAGATGCCCCCATGATACTCCTAGACGGTACCATGATAGTCACACCAGAAAAGAAGCTCATAGACATCAAGACCATCAACAAAGAGCTGGGTGATGCCATCATCGCTGAGGGTGCGAAGTATGACATTTACCCTTTTGTCATAGCCTTGCGTGATGTAACAACACTGGATGAAGCGTTTCTCTTCCCTACTACACTCAACCTGCACCAACATGGTGTACTCGAAAACTACCGTAACGATCCACGCATGGTAGAGTGCAAAAACATACGTGCTATGGATATGAACCTAAAACTCGTCTACTTTGGAGAATACAACACCCTAAACCCTCTAGCCAAACACCTAGAACGTACCTTTGGCAAGGACTTAGAGTACAAACTTTCTCCAGAAAAGTACTCAGACGGCTGGTTTCTCACCATCCTACACCCTGAAGGAGACAAAGCCCATGCCCTCACCAAAGTCATGGAGTACCTAGAACGAGACAGTAAAGATGTCACCGTATTTGGCGACTCAGTCAATGACATAGGCATGTTTAAACTCGCAGGTACCTCTGTGGCTGTAGCCAATGCTTTAGATGAAGTGAAGGCTGTGGCGGATGTTGTTTTGCCTCATAGTAATGATGAGGATGGGGTTGCTCGGTATTTGAATAATGTAACTTAAAGTATCACTGCAACTGCAGTAATACCAATAAGCTCTACAAAACTACCATCTTCTTACAAGAGCGTGACAAGTAACACATCTGTTTAACATTTGCTCATAGTCTATCATGACCGTTTCTTTCTTACCATCTTTAAAATCTTGCAATATTCTAGATGCAATCATATCCAATGCTTTTGTCTCTTTTTGTGCATATTCATGTGCATTAAATTGAATACTTTTGTCGTTATGTATAACAAAAGATTTAATATTCCCCAATTCTGTACGTAAAGATGTAATGCCTTTTTTTAACATACCTTTATGATTGTACAGTAACCCTTTTTGAATTTGAGACATAGATACTTCCAATGATTGCATCGTATTTATTTGTGTTTTGTCTGTATTTCCTGCCATCAAGAGAACACTACTCAGTAAAATTGATGCTAATAATATTTTTTTCATTTCTTCTCCTTATAATATTAGTTCATTTTTAGTTTATATTAAAGAATAAATAAAATTATTGATTTAAATCAATCTTTTTTATGATTTGAATAAAATTGAAGAAAAATTTAAACTAATTTACTATATTTAAGAAGACTAATACCGATTCATCAACTCCGCATTCAACCGCTCCAACCTCTCAGGTGTCCCGATATCCAACCATTCACCCTCATAGAGTTCACCTGTCACTTTCCCCTCTTTCATTGCTTCACGTAAAAGTGGAGCCAAAGCAGATTTACCATAAGGTACACCCTCAAAAAGTTTTGGGGAGTAGTAGCCTATTCCACTAAAAGTATATTGCTTATTGTCCACCACAAGGTTGCCGTCTAAGGCGAAATCTCCCTCAGGGTTATGCTCTGGGTTGGATACAAGGATTAAATGGGCTAATACACCATCTGCTAGGTGTCTGTTGTCTTGGAAGTCATAATCGGTAAAAACATCGCCATTGACGACTAAAAATGTCTCATCTCCCAAAAGTGGCAAAGCTTTGATGATACCCCCAGCACTTTCCAAACCACCCTCTTCTTGTTCATCAGAGTATTCTATCTTCACGCCCCAGTCAGACCCATCACCCAAAGCTTCAGGTATCTGGTAGCCTAAATGTGCGATGTTTATGACAATGTCAGTAAACCCCTGATGTGCCAGCTTTTCAATATGCCACACAATCAGAGGAATCCCCCCAACTTTCAATAAAGGTTTAGGAGTCACATCCGTCAAAGGTCTCATACGCGAGCCAAGCCCCGCAGCAAGTATCATAGCTTTCATTAAAAATCCTTCCGATAATAAATAATCCGTGCGATAGCACATGTCATTAAATCACGCTTGCGTGCCTTGTCTCTCCGAACGACCTTGAAAGCAAAGCGATTCGAGAGGAGAGACGCTTTTTTTGTTTCGTTTTTTTCTAAAAAAAATGAAAGAGAACAACGCCACAGTCAAAATAAAGGGCAATCCAAATAAACCAAAATAAATCAAATATCAAAGGTGCGGTAGCAACCACACCCTACACATACTTTAATACAGAAACAAGCCCAGACAACTCTGGATACTTCGATGCCACATCAAGCACATACTTCAAAGTCAAAGGTATATCTTTAATATACCCTTCCTTCCCATCACGAAGTGCAAGTCTAGCAAAAATCCCAAGTATTTTAATGTGCCGTTGCAAGCCCATATAGTCAAACCAGCGCATAAAAGTCTCATCATCCACATCTAGACCTTTCATATCTCTAAAATGCAACGCCATACGCTCCACATCACGAGGATGAAGCTCTACATAGACATCACGCAGAAGTGAGACAAGATCATACGTCACTGCACCCACACGTGCATCTTGAAAGTCTATGACGACTAAGTCATCGGTACAGCCGAACATGAGGTTGCGAGAGTGGTAGTCACGGTGTACAAACACCCCTTGAGGCTGTGAAAGCACTTCGGCGGTGATGTGCGTCAAAGCTTCATCTAAAACACTCTGTTGTTTTTCATCAAGAGTGATGCCTAAATGTTTTTCCAAATACCACTCTTGCATCAAGTCCATCTCAAAACGTAAGAATGCTTCATCATACAGTGGTAAGCCCTCTGTATCGACATTTTGCATCTTGATGAGACTCTCTATGGCTTTGCCATAGTAGAGTTCCATATCATCGTTAATCACATCTGCCAGATGGGTATTGCCAAGATCCTCCATGAAGATGAAACCCTCTTCTAGATTAAAAGTATTGATTTTCGCGACTCTCACCCCAGCTTCATAGAGACGATGCTCTATGTCGATAAACGGCATCACAGACTCTTTTTGAAGCGATGCATCCATAACGATGCCTGAGTGCATCATACTTTTAAGTCTGTAGTACTTTCTAAAGCTAGCATCAGCTGCTACAGGTTCAAGTTCACCCTCACAGCCTATCTCTTCTAGCCACTCTTCTAGTTTTTTATTCATATATTCCACCTAATATTGTGTTGTCACTCGCTCCAGTAACATTTTTCAAATTCACTTTCTCTTTATGCACACGCTTATACGCCAACCACGCAAAGGTCATAGCCTCTATCTCATCTGCATTTTGGGCTATGGCTACTTCGACATTGGGCATAAGTGCTTTGATGCATTCTACTAAAAAGCTGTTTTTTGCACCACCACCACAAAGCAAGGCAACGTCAGAGTTAAACTTTAACACTTCATTGCTTATGCTTAATGCCGTGAGTTCTGTCAGTGTGCGTTGTACATCTTCTTGGGCTATGTGAGAACATACGCTACTTCCTCTGCGTGTAAGCATATCATCTAGCCATGCTTCATTGAACTTCTCACGTCCTGTACTTTTAGGGTAAGGTTGTGAAAAATAGTCATCCGCCATCATAGCATCTAAAAGTGTGTAATCCACCTCTCCTGACTTTGCCCATGCACCATCTTTGTCATACGTTACATTTTGATGCTTCTGTATCCACATATCTAGCAGTACATTCCCACAGCCTGTATCATACCCTATCAACTTCTCACCCAGTACCGTTATATTTGCCATACCACCGATATTTACGATGGATACAGATGTATTTATATTTTTAAATATAAACTCATGAAAAGCAGGCGCAAAAGGTGCACCCTGCCCACCTAAAGCTACATCTTTACGTCTAAAGTCTGCTACTACGGGTATGCCTGTTTTTGCTGTGATGATATTCGCATCACCCAGTTGCATAGAGAACGAATACGCTCCACTAGGGTCATGCCAAAGTGTCTGCCCGTGAGAGCCTATGGCTGTGATGGTAGATGCATCATTGTTTTCACGTATGAGCAAAGCACCCACAGCCTGCGTAAACAACAGACCTAAACGATGGTCTATCTGCCCTACTTCTTCAAGTGTAGTCTTACCTTGTATCATCGTTAAAATGTCATTTTTAAGCTCTCGTGGCATGGGGTATTCAAGTGAATGGATGAGTGTGCAGCTCTCAGAGTTTATCTCACAAAGCACCACATCTACACCATCGAGTGATGTACCTGACATAATACCGATGTATTTTTCTTTACTCATAGACATCTTTTCGTCTACCTATTTTCAATACCAATAAAATAACCTCTTCATCTTTGATTTCAAAAATAGCACGAATACGTCTAGCTATCACAAATCTATAATGCTTATATTCTGTACCTTTAAGTTCGGTAATCTTTTTTCCACTTTTTAAAGCATCAAAATTATCAGATAAGTAACGAAGTTTTTTTGTAATCATCTGCTGTTCTGCATGATTGAACTTCTGTAAGCCATCTATAGCAGTATCTGTTAATTTTAGTTTATACACTATTCTAATCCGAGTTCTTTAAAGACATCATCGGCATCATGTACATTCTCTTTACCTGATATGACATCATCTGAAATCTTTTGTGCTGTCATACTATCTGTATGGTCAAAATAAAAGTCTAAAGCTCGTTCTATAAGCTCTTTTTGTGTGATATCAAGTGTCTTAGAGAGACTTTCAAGCTCTTCTGCAACTACTGAATCAAATGAGATTAATTTTTTTACTACTGACATTGTATATCCTTTTGTATATCTATATAGATATTATATCAGATATTTATATTTTTGTAAAGAGATATGTATTACCCAAATAACGAAATAGAAAAATAACCAAACAAGGGGAAATATCGTATAATACGATAAGTGGGCTAGTCGGTTAACTCCTCCTCTGTTATAATATGGTATGAATTCATCAAATAACAAGAAACAAGA
>VCAW01000149.1 GCA_013607775.1 Campylobacterota bacterium
GAGAAAGAGACTTTTTATTTACTACAGGCTACACAGGAAACACTGGAGATTATGGCACACACTTTTAAACAAAATAATATAGAGGTTGAACTCATCACCCTTCAAGATAGTCTCATTTATAATTATAAAAATGAGTATAAACAAGTGCTACTAAACCTACTTTCCAATGCCAAAGATGCCTTAATAGAAAGAGAGATTCAAACAGCAAAAATTACTGTCAAAATAGACAATAACAACATACAGGTCGAAGATAATGCAGAGGGGATAAAAGAGGATATACTCAAACGAATATATGAACCCTACTTTACAACCAAAGAAGGAAACTCAGGCATAGGTCTTTACGTGTCAAAGATAATTGTGGAAAAAAATATGGGAGGGAAACTAAGGGTAAACAATACTCAAAATGGCGCCCTATTTAATATTGTGTTTTAGGTTTAATACTAGAGTGCTAGAATACATCTATGAATTTAGATACACTCAAATCCCTTACCTTGCTCTATGTCGAGGATGAAGTTCTCATTCGCCAAAATGCCATAGAGTATCTATCCCGTTACTGTCACAAAGTTTATGGAGCAAAAGATGGCTTTGAGGGACTAAAGATTTATGATAACTATAAACCAGATATTATTATCACAGATATTAAAATGCCTAAACTTAATGGACTGAAATTTGCCTCTACCATACGACAAAATGATAAAACCACACCCATCATCATTACCACTGCACATGTCGATACAGAGTATCTCCTCAAAGCAGTAGAACTCCAACTTATCAAATATCTCGTCAAACCCATCACCTCAGAGAAACTTAAAGAGGTATTACAGATGGCATGTCAAACATTGGTATCAAACAATGTGGGTCTCATACCTCTAAATACAAAAACGCACTATGATACACTCAACCAAACACTTACCATAGGCAATACTAATATAAAACTTACCCACAATGAACTACTCTTTTTTGACTTCTTAGTAAAAAACAGACAAAGAACCATCACCTATCAAGAGATAGAAAATCTCATCTGGGCATATGAAGGCATGAGCATGGACGCCCTACGCTCTTTGGTACGCGGGCTTCGTAAAAAGTTAAAAGGAGAATTTATAAAGAATGTTTCTGGAGTTGGATATAGTCTTTATATTAATGGGGATTAATAAACTTGAATGTCATATATATCTTTCAAGAACAAATTCACAACCTTATATAATTTCTATTTTAACCTTGACAACCTATCACAAATAAAAGTAAAATTTATATGGATACAGTAATACTATATTTGATATACTACTATCATTTGTATATTGCATAATCATGAATAATATACTCATATTCGAAATGTATACGATTTGGTTATTTTCATATTTATTTTAACTATTACTTCCCCCCCTCCCATTTGCAATATCTTATTTACAGAAAAAATTTCTAAAACAAACTCATCAATTTATATAAGCTGTTTTCGCTATAACTTAGAAATACTTCCTCATATACTACAGATTATATAAAAAATTTCAACTCAATGAGTTGTATCTGCCATGTATTTTTTAATTAAAACAATCACTTCATCATTATCTTTCTTTGTGAGTTTACCAAAATGTTTATAGATACATTTTCCACTTTTATCCAAAATAATAACATCTGAATTATCATTTATGCCTATAGGGGGAAATTGTGGTTATGCTATTACTCCTAATCATAAGCATCCTTCGTATATGTTTGTTCTTGCCTATGATTGTGAAACGGAAGTGATTATAGAAGAAAGAA
>VCAW01000150.1 GCA_013607775.1 Campylobacterota bacterium
AATCAGTATAAAGTTATATGTAGTCTGTTTGTTTTCTCTTTTGTTTTTTTTCTTTGTTTTTGTTAAGTCCGTAAGTTCAGTTTATATGTATTAAAAATTGTTAAAAATATACAAGAGTTGAAAATTATCAGTTTGGATAATCTTTTCTCTTCAGACAATGTGGTTTCTAACAATGCTATAGATATTAGTTTGGTCAAACCCCTTACGCAAGAGTATGTGTTTGATACGTTAATTGAGCTCTATGACAAGAAAAAAGAAAAGGTTGAAACTGCACTTGAAGCAGTGAGTCCTGAAAAAGAGAAAAACACATTATTGGATTCACCGTGAAGACTTTGCAGATGCTGTCAATATAAACTTAGAAAGTTTTAGAAAATTTAAAGGGGCACATGTTCTTATTGTAGAAGATAATATTATCAATCAAAAAGTGGTTTTAAGTGTGTTAGGTAAATCAGAGATGGAACTTAGTGTTGCCAACAATGGTGAAGAAGCCGTTGCCTTTATGCATGAAAATGTAGGGAAAGTAGATTTCATCTTTATGGATATCAATATGCCTGTGATGGATGGATACAGAGCCTCAGAGTTAATACGTAATGACAATCGCTATGATGATGTGCCTATTGTGGCATTGACTGCATTGGTATCTGAACATGAGATAGAGAAAATGTTCGATTCTGGAATGAATGGATATCTACCAAAACCTGTACATATCGAAAAGCTTTATGCTGCTTTAGATGTATTTCTATCTCCTTCTGAAGAAGAGGTTTCTTCCTCTATAGTTGAAAAACATCCAAATAAACCTATGCATTTGGAAGGATTAAATACAGAAGAGGGACTTGATCATATGAAAGATAATGATGTCTTTTACAAAGAAGTTCTAAAAGAATTTATGGATGCCTATGCCCAAAGTGATGCTGTGTTTGAAAAACTTGTCAACGAACAACGGTATATGCAGGTGAAAATGCTTTGTTTGGATATGAAAGGGCTTACCGGTACCATAGGTGCAAAAGAGATGCATATTGTTATTAACGAAATTCATCAGCATATTATCTATAAAAAACCAGAGTTATTGCATAGTTATATTTCTCGCTATAAAACTGAGTTGGCTAAACTGAATACATCTATTAAAACATATTTATCGAGTTAAATCAGTCTAAAAAATGTACTACCAGAGCCAGAGAAGAACCATCCTTCTTTGGCGACATCTTTGAGCTCTGGATAAGCGATGAGTGCTGCAGCATAGAGGTCGTTAAGTATGATGGGGTCAGCTATTGTCTCTAATAATGTTTTAGAATCCAGTCTTTCCCAGCCTAAAAATGAACAGAGTGTTATCTTGTGCAGTAGATGCTTTTTAAATGTTTTATATACTACACTTGTGTCACAACCTATATTTGGAGTAAAGAGTTCTATTTTTAAGGGTGCCTCTTCAAATGCTTCAACGACTTCTCCAAAGCCTGAAATATTGGATGATGGGTAGTTGTAGATGAAAAAAGGCAAATCCGCACCGATGGTACTTCCTATTTTT
Organism: Campylobacterota bacterium; assembly: GCA_013607775.1. Lineage (GTDB taxonomy): Bacteria > Campylobacterota > Campylobacteria > Campylobacterales > Sulfurovaceae > Sulfurovum. The sequence continues at coordinate 1,523 of VCAW01000150.1, forward strand.
GCTAGTTCCTCTGTACTTAACATCAGGTTACAAACCTCTTTTACTAAACGCATAAATGCAGCGGCATCAGAGCTGCCACCACCTAAACCTGCTTGACTAGGTATACGTTTTGTAACCACTACTTTATGTTTGTAAAAGAAGTTGAGGATATCCAAGTCTCCCGTAGAGTCATTGAGTGCTTTATACGCTTTATAGATGGTGTTAGATTCCAAAGGTACACCTTCACATCCTTCTATAGTAAACGTATCACATTCACAAGGTACGAATGCTATGGTGTCATATAAATCTTCCACACGCATAAAACGTGAGAGCAGGGTATGGTATCCTTCTTTATGCCCAGTAATTTTTAAAAATATGTTGACTTTCGCATGAGCCTTGATACTGTACATTATAATTCCTCAAACTTTGGTATACGGTTAAATCGATATTTGACTTCATCATCTATGATTTCAATAATAGAAAAAAATTGCGAAGTTTCAATCAAATATATGCCTTCATCTTGTGTTTCAAAATACTCTACGCCAAGCTTTTTCCCGAGTTCCATGAATGATTCATCGCTTGTATAGACATTGGTAGGCAATGCTAAATGGGTAAAGGGGTTCAGGGCTTTTTCGTTGTCATAATAAAACTGTCCTTCATGGATACGATGCAGGCTCGAGAGCGTTCCATCAACCTCTAGTTTATCGGCGATGAGTGCGCCTAAAGAGCGTATGTATGTTCCTTCAGATACTTTGGCTTCGAAGTGAACAAAGGGATGGTTGTAGTTAAGTAGTTTTATATCATAAATGGTAGAAGTAATGGTTTTTAAATCTACCTCTTCCCCTGCACGAGCAAGCTCGTAGGCACGTTGACCGTTTATCTTTTTTGCACAAAACTTTGGAGGGTAGTAGGTAAGTACCCCCATAAGTGAGGAGAGTATCTCTTTTATGCGCGCTTGGGAAAAATGTTTTACCTCTTTTATGCTGTCTATATTCTCTATATCAAGGCTTGGAGAGTTTGCCCCTAGCCATAGGGTTGCTTTATAACTTTTTGGGGTTTTATCGAGGTACTGAAAGAGTTTTGTATATTGTCCTGTAGCAACAATGAGACAGCCTGTGGCAAAAGGATCAAGCGTGCCTGAAAAACCTACTTTTTTAGTCCCATATTTACGTTTTACGTAACCCATATAGCCATTGGATGAGCGAAATATAGGTTTGTTTACTACGAATAGTCTATTCATGTGTTTATTTCCTGTAGGGTGTGGTTACCACCACACCTTTATATGTATTGGAGGTGCCGTGTAACAGCATCCTACGATTAAATTGATTGTACAAAAGAGCTTAATATCTCTTTTTTATTTCCACCAAAGTTAATGAGAAGTTTATACTCTTTACCTGATTTATTTGCAGCTTGTACACGACCAATACCAAAAATCTTATGTTTGACTAAGTCACCTTTTTTAAAGGCAGCCTGTTTAGTGATTTTAAGGCTGGCATCTTTGATGAGACCTGCTTCTCCGAGAAAACGGCTCTTGTCAATCATCTTACGGCGACCTTTGTAGAAACGGCTGTCTACATAACAAAGAGTAAGGTCAGATTTTGCTCTAGTGATAGCAACATACCCCAGACGGCGTTCCTCTTCCATATTGCATCCTTCACCAAGCAGTGGGAAGAACTCCTCTTCTAATCCTATGACAAAAAGATGTTCAAATTCAAGTCCCTTGGCTGCATGAATACTCATAATAGTAATAGCATCTTCTTCTATCTGGTCTTGGTCAGATTGGAGTGAGATGTCATTGAGAAATTCATCGAGTGTAAGGTCATGGTTCTTGATAACAGTATCTCTAAAGTATCCGTAAAATTCATCGATGTTTAAGATACGATCCATCCCATCAACCATGCTGGCATAGTGGTCTTTGAGTTTGATAGATTCATCAAACAGTGTAATAAAATTACCAAGCGCTGTATCTGCTTCATTTTGTAAGTTATGGATATCTCCTAAGAGTTTGGAAAGTGCTGTATAGACTTTTTTACTGACAACCAAGGGTAAATCACCTCTGAGCGATGTTTCAATATATTCAAAAAGTGACAGCTTTGCATCAAAAGCAGCATGTTGCAGTTTTTCTATAGAGGCTTTTCCTATCCCCCGTTTAGGTTTATTGATGATACGTATGAGAGAAAAGTCATCATGTGGATTTGAAATGACTCTAAAATAGGAGATAATATCTTTAATCTCTGCACGTTCATAAAATCGCATACCGCCGATGAGTTTAAAAGCAATCCCTGCTTTAGTAAAGCCCTCTTCCAAAGAACGTGAAAGTGCATTGATGCGGTAAAGTACAGCTATTTCATCAGGGTCAGTACCCGCATCAAGAAGTTTTTGTATCGCATGGGCGATAGCTTTTGCTTCCATAGATTCATCCAGTGAGTGTAGAAGTTTCACATCATCACCAGCACCTTTGTGTGAAGTGAGCTTTTTCCCTAGTCTGGTAGAGTTGTGCTCTATAAGTGTGTTGGCAGCTTTTAAGATGGGTTCTGTAGAACGGTAGTTGGTTTCAAGTTTCACAGTTTTACACTTTTCAAAGTTATTTGAAAACTCTAAAATATTACGTATGTTTGCCCCACGCCATCCATAAATACTTTGATCATCGTCACCGACCACACAGAGGTTATTGTGTTCTGAAGAGAGGAGTTCAAGAAGCTGAAATTGCAGTTCATTGGTATCTTGGTACTCATCGACCATGATGTACTTATAGCGCTCACTTGTCTCTTTGCGCAATGCATAATTTTCAGAGAGTATTTTGTAAGTGAGCATGAGTAGATCATCAAAATCTACAAGGTTATTCTCTTCTATATTGGCTTGATATTTGACATAGATATTGGCTATTTTCTTGTAGTCAGGAAGTTCTGCTTTTTCTAATACAACTTGAGGAGAGAGGATAGAGTTTTTGTACTTTGAAATTTCAGAAGCGATAAAAGAAATGTTTAAATCTATTTTTAACTCTTTTGCAATACTTCGAATAAGACGCTTTTTATCATCGCTGTCGATAATCACAAAACCATTGTTTCTACCTAGTTTTTCTATATGAAACTTTAAAAAAAGAAGTCCAAATTTGTGAAAAGTACATAAAAGTGGCGGGTAAGAAACACGTGAAGGCATAAGTTTTAAGGCACGCTCTCGCATCTCTGCGGCGGCTTTGTTGGTAAAGGTAAGGGTGAGGGTATTGGCAGGGTCTATGCCTACTTCACCTACAAGGTAGGCAAGGCGTGTGGTAAGGGTTTTTGTTTTACCCGAACCTGCACCTGCTAAAATAAGCATCGCCCCATCTATATGCTCTACAGCTTCTCTTTGTGAGGGGTTTAATGCATTTAATATCGTTTCCATAAGATGTTACTTCTCCTGTTAATTGTATTAATTATACCTTTTAATTGTTTAGAAGTGACATAGCATGTAGTCACTGCCTATAAATAGAGAATAATAATATTGAAAATAAAATCATTCTAATAAGAACAACTTATGCTTTTATTAAGTATAATCTGATATAATAATTTTATTAACTTAATTGATTTAAGTCAATAGTACATGTATATTAGGGGACACCAAAATGTTAAAAGATTTTGTAAAATTAGAAACATTTTTAACTGTAGCACGCGAGAGAAGCTTTTCTAAAGCATCAGCTAAGTTAGGGATTTCACAACCAGCGGTAACGCAACAGATTAAATTTATTGAAAAATATCTTGCTTGTAAAGTGATTGAACGTAAGAAGAATGGTATTAAACTTACCAATGAAGGTGAAGAACTATATAAGGTCGCTACAAGACTGGAAAAAGAAATCCATTCTTCAGAGAAAGATATTTTAAAAATTATTAACAAAGAAATCACTTTCAAGTTAGGTGCATCTTATACGATAGGTACCTACATCATTCCTGGACAATGTCTCAATACGATTGGTGAAGCGATTAACAATGATATTAATCTTGACATTGACTTGAGTGATAAAATTGTTGAAAAACTTAAAGATAGAAAACTCGATGTTGGTCTTATTGAGTCACCAGTGATAGACAATGACCTTATCTATAGAGAGTGGCTAGAAGACGAGCTTATCGTTGTTTCTAATGTACCTATATCAAAGGCATTAAAAACAGAAGAGCTCTATGACTTCTCTTGGATCTGTCGTAATGAAGGTTCACATACAAGACGTGTAGTCTCAGAAGTCTTTGAAGAGTTAGGTGTGTCTTGTAAGAGTTTTAATGTACTCTCAGAAGTTAGTAACACAACAACCGTACTTCAGACACTTAAAAAGAGTGATAGAAACCCTGAAAAACCAGTGGTTTCTATCTTATCAAAATATGCCGTCATGGATGAAATAGCCAATGGTGAACTTTTTGAATCAAGACTTAGAGGATATACGATGACACGTAAATTCTTCATTGTTTACTCTAAAGAGAATAAGCATAATGCTTATGTAGATAAAGTGGTAAACTACGTCCTAGCAGGCCACTGTTAAGATTTTTTCTTCTTGAGAAGTTTTTTATTCTCAGGATTATTGAGCAGTGCTTCCATCGATGATTTGTTGGAAACACTCTCTTTTTTCTCCCCCTCATATTTTGCCAAATTAAAGACAATAGGATGATCACCTACAAATACTTGTTTGATACATAGTAGTGGTATGGTCACAGTTGATCCAAAATTTTCATCACCAAAACCTGCTTCAAAAGAAAAATAATCTTTATCGATATTTGCACTTTCAAAGGTGTATCCACTCAATATAAATAGGACAGTCTCATCAAATGAGTCATGAATGCTTTGTGGAAGTTCAGGGGTGAAGCTAATGTGTTTAATTTCACAGGCTACTGCGAACTCTTGATTCTTTTGAAACAGATATTCAATAGTTTTAAAAATATGCTCTTGCATGAGTTTTTTGTACTCAGGTGTCTGAAAAAGATTAATAGTCATAATGTGTACCTCTGTTATCGGTTATAGTGATGTTTTTTAGAATCTTAAATCCTAACATAGCGTTCATTAAAGCCACTTGTGTATAGGCGACAATATCAGCTATTTTTATCTGTTTAGTTTGTAAGAAACCTTCGTCTATAAGCTTCTGTCTCATGGTACCTTTAAGTAATGGATCTTGTGGTGTGACCCACTGTCTTCCATCATAAAATGCAATATTTGCAATGCTTGTATCTGTGAGATATCCATTTTTTTCTATAAGAACATCATCATACTCTTTTTCCATTGTTAAAAGTGAATTTAGTGCATTGCGGTTGGCATATTTATAAGCATATTCCACTTCTGATGTAATGATTTTTAAAGAAGAGATAATTTTCGGTACATAAGGGATATATTCGATAGTATGTATATTTTTTTCGTAGAGAATACGACAACGGTATAAACCTTTAGGCGGGGGATTAATGTGGGTTTTAAGCTCTAGTATATCTGTAACACCATAAAGGGCTTGACGACTTTGTGTGCAACGTTCCTGATGATAAGGTAAGTTGTGGATGACACCATCTTCTATTTTGATAGTTTCAAGAAGAAGCGGTGTATCGTTGATATCTGAAGGCATTAGCTGTCAAAAAGCTCTGTGGAAAGATAGCGTTCTGCAGTGTCACAGAGTATTGTGACAATAGTTTTTCCTTTATTCTCTGGACGACTTGCAAGTATTTGTGCTGCATGCAGATTTGCTCCAGCAGAGATACCTATGAGTAAACCTTCTTCTTTTGCAATACGTTGTGCCATAGCAAAAGAGTCTTCATTACTTACAGCCAAAACTTCATCATACAGTTCTGTATTGAGTATTTCAGGTACAAAACCAGCACCGATACCCTGAATTTTATGAGGTCCAGTCTCTCCACCCTCAAGTACGGCTGAGGTTGAAGGTTCTACCGCAACTATGTGTAGTGATGGGGCATGTGATTTTAGTACTTCACCTGTACCGGTTAGGGTTCCTCCTGTACCTACTGAAGCTACAAAAATATCTATGTCATTTTCTGTGTCTTTCAGTATCTCAACTGCTGTGGTCTTACGGTGGATATCTGGATTGTCCGGGTTGTTAAACTGTTGTAGTACAACAGCATTTTTTAGCTCTTCTCCTAGCTCATCCGCTTTTACTATCGCGCCACCCATTCCCTCAAGTGCAGGTGTCAAGACTAATTCAGCACCTAAATGTGTAAGAATTTTACGACGTTCTAAACTCATCGAATCTGGCATTGTCAGAATGAGTCTCATACCTTTTGCTGCACAAATTGCAGCCAAACCTATACCTGTATTTCCAGATGTCGGTTCGATGATAGTAGTATTTTTATCTATTCTTCCAGATTTGAGTGCTTCGTTAATCATATTAAAAGCAATTCGGTCTTTCACTGAAGAGGTAGGATTCATAAATTCACACTTACCTAAGATTTTAGTCCCTGTCTCGGCAGAGAGACCATTTATCTTTACAAGTGGCGTGTTTCCTATGAGTTCTTCAATATTATTTGCAATCATTCACTATCCCTATTAAATTTACTTATGTTTATTTATATGTTATCAAATTATTTTTGAGTAAGTGCTTTAAACTCATAATTTTCATCGTCATAGTAGTCGATATGTCCATTTTCGATATCATAGTGCCAGCCATGCAGGTAGAGTGTTCCCTCTTCAACTTTACGTTTGACAGCAGGGTAGGTGAGTAGATTGTCCAACTGATACACAACAGAGATACGTTCTGTATAGCGTAACATGGTATCTTTGTCGGCATCTCTGTGTGCGAGTAGTCCAACTTTTTTAGCTTCATTCCCAAGCTCAAGCCACTTGACAGTGTGTATATTTTCTGCTGTCTGTTTTATATCTTTGAAGAGTGCCGCAATAGCACCACAGTGCGAATGACCACAGACAATGATGTCTGAAACTTCTAAAATACTTACAGCATATTCTATGGCAGATGCTGTGGCATGATAATCTGAATTTGGATTATAAGGTGCTACAAAATTACCGATATTTCGTACAATAAACAAATCTCCGGGCTTAGAACCGGTAATCATGGCAGGCATGACACGTGAGTCTGAACATCCGATAAAAAGTGCTTTAGGATTTTGTCCTTCTTCTACGAGTTTTTTAAAACGATTTTTACTTTGGTTAAATTTTATTTTTTGAAAGGCTTCATGCCCTTTTTCAAACTCTTTGAGCCTATTATCCATAGGTAATCTCCTTTATTGAGTAGGCTATCTCTTCATCGGCGTACATAGGTACTACGCCATTGTAGTCTGAAGGCACGGTAAATGGTTTTTTCTCCAATGTAACTGTCTTTGCTAGAGGCGCTACATTGTAAATATTTTGTGCATTTCCTGAGATAAATGCTTGTAGGTTTTCCAAAGGAGCATCTTCATTTTCAAAGAGTTCTGCGAGTACCTGTAGTACTATAGGTGCAGTAAATACACCAGCCGCACAACCACAAGCTTCTTTCGCTTCTCTAGGGTGTGGGGCAGAGTCAGAACCAAACATCACTTTAGGATGTGCTTCAAGTACGACTTTCAGTAGAGCTTCTTTATCTTCAGGGCGTTTGGCAATAGGTTTACAGAATAAGTGTGGTTTTAGCATTCCACCTGCGACATCATCAAGGGTGATGAGTAAGTGATGTAGCGTAATGGTGGCATAAAGGTTTTCATACTTGTCTAGTGCTGCAACACTCTCTTTGGTAGTGATGTGTTCCATAATGATTTTAAGGTTCGGGAATGCAGTAGCAAGACGTTCATAAATACTTACAAACTCTGCTTCTCTGTCCATCACAAAACCATTGGTCTCTCCATGAATACAAAGAGGAATATTTAGCTCAGACATAGCTTCAAGTGTCGGACGTAACTCCTCAACATCAAAACCGCTGACACCACCTTCGGAGTTGGTGGTAATACCAGCAGGATAGAGTTTTATCGCTGTGATGTCATCTCGTACAGACTCTAAAAAAGCTTTGTCATAGCTTGGTTTAAAAAAGAGTGTCATGTAGGGTGTAAATTTTTCATCACCAATGGCAGCTAAGATACGCTCTTTATAGGCAATAACTTCTTCTTTTGTACTTACAGGTGGTACAAGGTTAGGCATGATAATAGCTCCAGAGAAAGTCTGGGCTGAAGCTTTAGCGATATTCTGTAACATCTCTCCATCACGGAGGTGTAGGTGCATGTCAAGTGGCGCGGTTAATTGCATCAAAATCCTTTACGACATAATAGTGTGTGTTATTTGGTTCCATGCTTTTGGGCACAAACCAATAGAGTATATCTATTTTGCCATACTCTGTATTAAAAGTGAGTAAGCATGAGGGCTTTTGTGGGTGCATCTCTATCAAAGGATAGTCAATACCTCCCTTAAAGAACTGATTGCAACGTAAAATACGCAGACTACTCGCAGCCAATGCCTTATGTGGCACATTAAATTCAAACTGCCATTTGGCATACTCTGAACAGGTAGGGTAATAGCAACAGTTTGCCGGTAACATTTTTGAGATGTACTGGTAGCTTTTGATGGGAGTTATGTAGAAGTTTTTTAGAGTCATAGGTTTGGTATGTTTTCTCTATAGATGGCAATGATGTCTATATGTGTTGACTCAATGACATATAAAATACTATATCTCTGAAATACGAGTTTACGAATATTTTTTCCAAACTCTTCTGCTGGTCTGCCTATTTTTGGAAAATCAGAGAGTGTTAGTTTGATATACTCCCGTAATTTTCGTATGCGTCTCGCTGTGATAGCTTTTGATTTACTTTGTGTGTAGATATATGTAGCAACATCATCAAGAGTTTGATGTGCTTTTTGAGAAAAGTTAATCTTCATATTTTGCTAAAACTTTCTCAAAAGCTTCATCTATATCCATTATCTCACCGCGCTCTATTTCTGCTAGCGAAATAGCAATATCTCGTTTGACTTGGGCATGTGTACGATTGTATTCATCCATTGAGAGTATGATAACGGATTTATCATTTTTAGTAGTGATGATGACTTCTTCGTTATTATCACACACATCATCAATGATAGCTTTAAGGTTGTTTCTCGCATGAGAGTAGTTGACTGCCTGCATAAAAATCCCTTTTGTACAAGATATTGTCAATTATAGTGGAAATGGGTGGGGATGTCAATGTTTTGTATTAGTCCATAACATATGGCACTCATGATGATTTTGAATAAGATATTCTACAGGAGTTTTCATTTGAAGTGAATGATGAGGAATAACAGTGTTGTAAGCAATGAGCCAATCCGCCATGTATTCATTAAACAGATCGATATCTG
>VCAW01000151.1 GCA_013607775.1 Campylobacterota bacterium
GATATCGATCTGTTTAATGAATACATGGCGGATTGGCTCATTGCTTACAACACTGTTATTCCTCATCATTCACTTCAAATGAAAACTCCTGTAGAATATCTTATTCAAAATCATCATGAGTGCCATATGTTATGGACTAATACACTACCTTGACAAAGCCCAAACCAAAATACGTCCAGAACCTATCGTCGCTATGGGTACCAATACCCAATGCACCACTGTGGACTACGGTGCCATGTCTGAAGCACTGGCTGCACAAGCACAAAAAGCTTCTGACATTCCTACAGACATTTTTTACAATACGCAAGTCATTGACATCTTTGAAAAAGAGGACAAAACCTTTGAAATTCACTGTAAAGACAGCAGCATCTACACAGCCAACTTTGTCGTGGTAAACGCAGGCGCACACTCTCTCTTTTTGGCACATAGAATGGGCTATGGTAAACATATGGGCTGTCTGCCAATGGCAGGAAGCTTCTACATGACGAACAAGCATTTTTTAAATGGTAAAGTTTATATGGTACAGAACAACAAACTCCCTTTTGCCGCCCTACACGGTGACCCTGACATCTTGGCTAAGGGGAAAACCCGTTTTGGACCTACAGCACTCATGCTTCCGAAATTAGAACGTTTTAAACCCGGTACCTACTGGGATTTCTTTAAAACCCTAAATTTTGATTTTCACATTGTGAAAATCTTTTGGGACTTACTCAAAGACTCAGACATACGTAACTACGTCTTTAAAAACTTCCTTTTTGAAGTGCCTCTCATCAACAAAGGTCTATTTGTACAAGATGCCAAAAAGATCGTCCCTTCTCTAAGTGTCGATGACATCACCTATGCCAAAGGTTTTGGCGGTGTACGTCCACAAGTACTGGACAAGGAAAAAGAAAAACTCATGTTGGGAGAAGCCTCCATCAACCCTGGAAATGGGATTATCTTTAACATGACACCTAGCCCTGGGCAACATCATGTTTAGGAAATGCCGAAAGAGATATGCGTGAGATTGTTGCACATTTAGGACTCAAATTTAATGAAGCTCAATTTTTGAATGACTTAACGGAGTAATACCCAAATCTCAAAATAGGATTCTTTGAATTTGTATTTCGAGATTTGGGTAATACACACATATTCTACACAAGCATGTTATAGTAAAAATAATATAGATATTTCCTAAAGCCGTTCATGACAAAAAATACTATAACCCTCACCAACAACCAAACAGGAAAGAGCTACGAATACAATATATTAGAAGGGACAAGAGGTCCCAGCGTTGTAGATATACGAAGCTTCTTTGCAGACACTGGGATGTTCACCTATGATCCGGGATTTACTGCCACTGCTGCATGTGAATCGACCATTACTTTCATCGATGGGAAAAAAGGAGAGTTACGATACAGAGGTATTGCCATTGAAGATTTGGCAAAGCATCACACCTACTTGGAGACCTGCTACCTACTCCTGAACAAACGCCTTCCCTCTAAAGAGGAACTCAATGACTTTGACCTTGAAATACGCCATCGCGCCTACCTCCACAGAGGACTACAAAAACTCTTTGATGCCTTCCCTGATGATGCGCATCCTATGGCAACACTTTCTGCGGCGGTCACTGCCCTAGCCTCATTTTACGATGAGCATATCAACCTAAACGATGAAGATGCCTACTTGGAAATGGCGCATCGCATCATCTCCAAGATTCCGACTATTGCTGCCTTTGCCTACAGACAGTCTCTTGGCATTCCGTTTATAGAACCAGATATTGACCTAAGTTTCACAAAAAACTTCCTTACCATGATGCGTGCCTACCCTGGAGGCAAAATGCACCTCTGCCCCAACGGACATGAAGATATCAAAGATGTAGAAGTACGTGCCTTAGATACCATTTTCACCCTCCATGCAGACCATGAGCAAAATGCCTCTACCACTGTAGTACGTGGGGTAGCGTCTACAGGAGCACATCCTTATGTAGCCATCAGCTCAGGTATCTCTGCACTTTGGGGACGTGCACATGGTGGAGCCAACGAGTCTGTCATCGCCCAACTTGAGTACATAGGCTCTGTAGATAAAGTAGAAGCGTTTATAGAAAAAGCCAAAGACCCAGATGATGACTTCAGACTCATGGGCTTTGGACACCGCGTCTACAAAAACTTTGACCCAAGAGCCAAAATACTCAAAGGTCTGCAAGATGAACTACGTGAAGAACTCAACTTAGATACAGAACTCATGGCAATCGCAAGAAAGATAGAAGAGATAGCCCTAAACGATGAGTATTTTGTTTCACGTAATCTTTACCCAAATATTGATTTTTATACGGGCATCATTTTAACTGCTCTGCAAATACCAAAATCTATGTTCACACCGATTTTTGTGATTGGAAGAACAGTTGGATGGATAACCCAATGGATAGAATTTAAAAAAGATGAAACATCGAAAATTGCAAGACCTAGACAATTATATACTGGTGAATGAATTTCCGTAGGGTGTTGTGCCCTCACAACACCAAAAATATCAATTGTAATCAAAACTTTAATTTCATAATAAACTTCGAGGTGTTGTCATGGGACAAGACCCTACTAAACACCCAAAAATACACGCGAAAATAAGCATTTTTATTTTATTTTTCATACCATGGGTTAAAAAAGAGTTTAAAATGGATTATTTTGGATGCTAGATAGGTTATTTTGGATTTTAAGGGTTATTGGTACATTTTCGTAGGGTGCTGTTGCCACAGCACCTTGAATTTGTATGAGGTTTTGTATTTTTCGATGTGAAACAATTTTAAAGGTGCGTTAGCAAACGCACCCTACAGATTTATTTTGAAATTTGAAAATGAAATACATATTCTCGAGCAAAGAGAATAGAACGAATTGAAATCTTTACTGACACCCAACACATTCCTGACTTCTATCCTCAACATCATTTGAAGATTCAGGCGACTGACTTCTCAAATAATACGTCGACTTCAATCCAAACTTCCAAGCATTCATATAAATCTCATTGAGGTATTTACCACTTGCTTTGTCAAGTGTAATGAAGATGTTAAGTGACTGTCCTTGGTCTAGCCATTTTTGACGAATGGCTCCAGCTTTGATGAGGACATTTTGGTCTAGGTCATACGCAGGTGTGTAGTACTGCCATGTGTCTGCACTCAGTTTTGGTGCAACCACAGGGATGAGTCCAGAGAGGTTCTCTTCAAACCACTTACGTTTGTACACAGGCTCGATGGCTTGAGTGGTACCTGTCAAGATAGAGATCGACGAGGTAGGTGCGATAGCCATCAAGTATCCGTTACGCATACCATCTGTTTTTACTTTTTCTCTTAGGGCTTGCCAGTCATGGCTGTACCCGAAGAGTCCACCTCTGTCAACAAGCTTACAAGCATTTTCGTTTGCTTTGTCAATAGGGAAGATACCCTTTGACCAGTCTGAACCTTCAAAGGTCGGGTAAGCACCTTTTTCAAGTGCGAGGTTACTTGACTCTTTAATGATGTAGTAAGAGAATGACTCCATCACTTCATCTATCTTGGTAAAGTGTTCATGACTTCCCCAATCTATACCATACTCTGCTAACATCTGTGCTTCACCCATAACCCCTAGTCCGATGGAACGTGACTTCTCGTTGGTCTTTTTCACTTTAGCTAATGGATAGAAGTTTAGGTCTATCACGTTGTCAAGCATACGTGTAGCGATAGGTACAACGCGCTCCAAATCTTCCTGAGTGTTGACCTTAGAGAGATTGACAGATGCAAGGTTACACACAGCTGTGTCACCATCTGTTTTTTCTTTATCTACTATCCAAATTTGTTTCCCATTAAGGCTGTCAAGTGCAGTTACCTTTTTAGCAGGCTTTGTTGTACCATTGTCAACAGTTAACATCTCATTTTCATCATACGATTCTTTTGTGCCATCTTCAAAGATAAACTGTGTCTTATATGTGTTAGGTGCAGTGTTTTGAAATATCTCAGTACAAAGGTTGGTCGAACGGATAACACCTACGTGTTTGTTAGGGTTAGCTCTGTTGGCTGTGTCTTTAAATGTCAAGAATGGATTACCTGTTTCAAAGTAAGAACGCAACATCTCTTTCCATAGGTTTTTCGCAGAGACTCTCTCTCTGGTTATCTCATCTTCTGAGTTTTCAAGTTCCACATAACGTTTCTCAAAATCCTCACCATATAGTGTTGTCAACTCTGTCACTTCGTAAGGATCAAAGAGTGTCCACATATCATCTGCTTCTACCCTTTGCATAAAGAGGTCATTGAGCCAGATAGCAGGGAAAAGATCATGCGCTCTACGACGCTCTTCTCCAGAGTTTTTCTTTAAGTCAAGGAAATCTCTAATGTCAACATGCCAAGGCTCTACATAAACAGCAATGGCACCTTTACGTGTACCAAGCTGGTCAACAGCAATGGCAACATCATTGGCGATTTTAAGGAAAGGAACAATCCCTCCTGCTGCATGTTTATGCCCATCGATAAAGGAACCCATACCACGTACAAGTGACCAATCCCAACCAATACCACCACCAAACTTAGAAAGCAATGCCATCTCTTTGTACACATCAAAGATACCTTCAATGTTGTCAGGGGCTGAACCAATGTAGCAAGAGCTTAGTTGGTGTCTTGGTGTACGTGCATTTGAAAGTGTCGGTGTGGCTGCCATCACTTCAAATTTTGACAAGATGTCATAAAACTTTTTCGCCCAGGTTTGACAATCAAACTCATTTTGTGCCAAGAACATTGCCACACCCATAAAAAGTTGCTGTGGAAGTTCTATAGGTACACCTTTACGGTCTTTGATAAGGTATCTGTCGTAAAGCGTTCTAATACCAAGGTATGTAAACTGTAAATCACGCTCAGGTCTGATGTAGTCATTGAGGTCGTCAAGGTCATACTTGTCTTTAAGTCCAAGTACAATGCGTCCTTCTTTCTCTCCACGTTCAAAGTGCTCACGTAAATGGTTATAGCCTGTAAAGCCTGTCACCTTGTGATAGATGTCATAAAGGAAAAGGCGGGCTGCAACAAATGTCCAGTCTGGTCTGTCAATGTCTATCTTGTCAACTGCTGTTTTAATGAGTGTTGTCTGTATCTCTTCTGAGGTTATCATGTCACGAAACTGTAGCTTCGCATCTACTTCGAGCTCACTTTGACTTACACGTACAAGACCTTCTACTGCGGCAGCTGTATATTTCTGTATTTTGCTAACATCTAAAGTTTCTACTCTTCCATTTCGTTTGACAACTCTTATCATTTTCCCTGTCCTTTTGACTTGCTTCGTTGGCTTATATTTCACAACGATAATTAATCCGATTTTACTCAAATTTACCTTGGCTTTTTTTGAAATATTGTATCATTTTTAAACATCTTTTGTATAAGTTTAAGTGATAGTTTTAGAAAGACTGTGTGGGTGGGGTGTTGTGAAAATATTAAAGTTTTTTATAATAAAAGATAGGTAATAAAAGGAAATATTTTTATAAGTCTGGGTCTCTTCTCCCCGACAAAAATTTAAATAATGTTAGATAATATTTTATGTAAGTCAATGCCATACTATGTTGACACAGACTAACCATTATTTAAATACTCGCTTAAAGATGGCATCTACATTTTTTGTGTAGTAATCAAAGTTGAAACACTCTCTAATCTGCTCTTCAGAGAGAGACTCTCTCAGCTCATCATCTGCAAGTAGGTACTGAAGATAGAGTGACTCACCTTTTTCATTTGTAGAAGGTCTTCCCTGCTGTATCTCTTCCCATACCTTCATCGCATTACGCTGTACGATACGGTAAGCATCTTCACGGCTCACACCGGCTAAAGGAAGCTCAAGAAGTACACGTTGAGAGAATACAAGCCCACCGGTGAGGTTAAGATTTTTCATCATATTCTCTGGCATTACAGTAAGGTTTGCAATCACTGAGTTCATACGGTGCATCATGAAGTCCGTCGTAATGAATGCATCAGGCAACCAAAAACGCTCTGTAGAAGAGTGAGAGATATCACGTTCATGCCATAGTGCTACATTTTCCATAGCAGGATTAGCATAGGCTCTTATCATGCGTGCAAGACCTGTGATGTTTTCTGTGAGGATTGGGTTTCTTTTGTGAGGCATTGCGGAAGATCCTTTTTGACCTTTTGCAAAATACTCTTCAGCTTCATACACTTCTGTACGCTGCAAGTGTCTTACCTGTACAGCAAACTTCTCAATAGATGAAGCCATCGTTGCAAGTGCAGTTGCAAGTCTTGCATATCTGTCTCTTTGGACTACTTGGTTTGAACAAGGCTCAGGTTTTAATCCTAGTTCTGCCATCGCGTACTCTTCAAGCTCAAGTGGAGCATGTGCAAAGTTACCCATAGCCCCTGAGATTTGACCTACGGCAATCACATCCATAGTCTGTTCAAGGTTTGTCAAGTGACGTGCCATTTCATCATACCATACAGCTAGTGTAAGACCAAAAGTAATAGGCTCTCCATGGATACCATGTGAACGTCCTATCATCAAAGTCATTTTATGTTCTTCTGCTCTTTTTTTGATAGATTCCATAAGCATTTTCACATCTTCAATGATGATTTCCAATGAGGCTTTCATCTGAAGTGCCACACCTGTATCTACTGCATCTGAAGACGTCATACCGTAGTGGAACCATCTTGACTCCTCACCCAAACTTTCTGAAACACTTGTATTGAAAGCAATAAGGTCATGCTTAGTAATAGCCTCAATCTCTTCGATACGCTCTACTGAGAATGTTGCATTCTTTACAATCTTGTCTGCATCATCTTGAGGGATCTTCCCAAGTTTTGCCCATGCTTTCACTGCTGCTTTCTCTACTTCTAGCCATGCTGCATATCTAGCATGCTGTGTCCACTTTTCTGCCATTTCTGGTCTTGAATATCTTTCAACCATTCTATATCCTATCTATCTATAATTTATGCTAGAATTCTACCCTAAAAGCTGTTATAAAGAGGTAAGCAAAGTATGCCATTCGTGAAAGAGAAATTCTATATTGAAGAAGAGACCATTGCGTTTCTTTACGTAATGCGTACGTTAAACTACACCCAGGGTCAAGCCCAAAGACACATCGCAAAAGGAAGACTCCTTATAGGTGGTGAGTCTATGACACATACAGGTACCAAAGTTCAGGGTGATGTAGAGATGGTTTTCTTCCGTCCAAAAGGTACAGGCGTACGCCCTACTTTTCAAAACAATAACTTTATGGTTTTCGAAAAGCCCTCTGGGGTTTTAGTACATCCCAACACCATGGCTACCCCCTACTCTATGCTCGATGAAGTTAGAAGCATTGCAGGAGACAATGCAAACGGTACCCATAGAATAGACATGGAAACCTCTGGACTATTCCTCGCTTCCAAACATAAAAAAGCAGAACATCATCTCAAGAGTTCATTTGAAAATCGTACTATTAAAAAGTCTTATTTAGCATGGGTAGATGGTAAACTTACTGAACCATTTACATCTACTGAACGCATCAAAGTGAACAAAGAAGGCTATGAGGAAACTAAGCATAAAGTCTTTATATCAGATGAAGGCAAGTCAGCACATACAGACTTTACACCTTTGGAATATGATGCCAATTTGGATGCAACACTCATAGCCTGCTACCCTCATACCGGACGACTTCATCAGATACGTATCCATTTGTTTCACGTGAAACATCCTATATTAGGAGACCCTATCTATGGTGCTTCGTATGCTGCCAGTGACGACTACTTGGACATGACACAAAGTGATGAAGATAGACTCATTCAACATGGTGCCCCACGTTTGATGTTACATGCACATAGTCTTGAATTTGTGTATGGAAATCGGTTTTATATTGAGAGTAAAGAGGATTTTGTGTCACAAAAAGATTTGATATATCCTCCTGAAAAAAGGGTTTTTAATAGGAGTTGATTTTGTTGTATTCTAAGTTCCCTTAAGTAGTAATCATGGCGTTGGTTTTCTCTTCTAATAACTGCTTGTTTTCTGTAAAGTACGGTTTCCATAACACCTTTAACCATAACCTCTTTCTTGCTATTTTTAAATTTCCTTTTTCTCCAATTCGTGGCGTTGTTATTCTCTGTTACTTTTTTCTTTTTTGTACTACGACAAAAAGGAAAAAAGTAACAAAAAAGAAAAAACGTAAGCGATTTAAACTGCTAAAAGAAAATATTAATAGCTCATTTGAAGTTAAAATAAAAGGTTTGTTTTGCAGTTGGCGATAGCCTAGCTATATTATAAATCCTTGTCATCCCGAACACCCTTGAAATCGAAGCGATTTGAGAGGGATGACGCTTTTTTGCTTCGTTTTTTCTAAAAAAATGAAGAGAAAAACAACGCCACAGTTTATATTAAAAGGAAATTTTAGACAGTAAAAATACTATACAGGTGCTGTAGCAACAGCACCCTACAAACGACAAACTATTGTCATTTGCTTAACGGGTTTCACGTGAAACAATTCAGACAATCTATGAGTTCATTTCCTTCATTAACCACCCTAACCCAACAATAGCAACCACGACAATAATCCCCAATAAAGCAATATCTACACTACCCATTACACTTCTCCTTCTAACTCTTGTTCTCTAAGCTGCCCACAAGCAGCAGAGATATCCAATCCTTTAGATTCACGTATGGTACAGTGTAATCCACGCTTGGTTAAATAGTCTTGAAACTTATGCATATCCGCTTCACTTGGGCGTTTGAATTCTGTACCACCATAAGGGTTAAAGTAAATCAAATTCACCTTTGCTTTTATACCATCTAGTAGTGATAATAATTTCTTTGCTGCACTCATATCATCATTGACATCTTTGATGACAAGGTACTCAAACATTACCCTCTTTCTGTCATTGACAGGAAAGTTCTTTACCGCAGTAATGATGGACGCAATATTGTATGCTTTGTTAATAGGCATAAGGGTTTGTCTCAGTTCATCATCTACGGCATGCAGTGAAATGGCAAGGTTAATACCAAGCTCCATTTTCCCTAGTCTTTCTATCTTTGCGGAGAGTCCAGAAGTTGAGATGGTTTGTCTATGGGTAGCTATTGCCATACCCTCTTCGTCCGCAAAGATTTTTACTGACTTTGCAACCTCTGCCAAGTTGTCAAGTGGTTCACCCATACCCATATAAACAAGGTTTACACGGCGGTTGGCAGCTATGTCATTGTCTTTCTTTATGAGACGTACCTGTTCTACTATTTCACCAGCAGTCAAGTTTCGCATAAAACCGCCCTTTGCAGTCAAACAAAAGGCACACCTTACCTTGCACCCTACCTGAGAGGAGATACAGACTGTATAGCGCTCCTGATGCTTTACAGAGCCATCTTCATGGTACTCCTTATCTCTCATCAGTAACAGTACAGCTTCAACAGTATGTCCGTCATGTAATTCGTACAAATATTTGCGACTTCCATCTTTAGAGTTTTGTACCATCACCTGCTTGAGTGGAGAAACTGTATATTCTTCATCCAACTTTTCTCTCATATCTTTTGGGAGATTTTTCATCTCTTCGAAAGAAGTAGCATACTTATGGTACATCCAATTATAAATTTGTTTTGCACGAAAGCTAGGCTTTATCAAGTCTGCTAATTCTTCTTTTGTTAAATCTTGTATTATTTTTTTTGTCATGTTATTTACTTTCTTTTATATAAGTCGTGAGTCTTTCCATCGCCTCTTTATGATTGTCGATAAAATCTTTATGCGCATCTTTATTACAGAAGTTTGTCACGATAAATATTCCCGCAGCGGGAATGCCAAAAGCTTCGGCTACTTTTAGTACCGCAAAATACTCCATATTTTCTAAATGAATATTTTTACTCAAATAGTGTTTTGCCACACTTTCATCTGTAGTAATATAATTAGAAGAATTAATAATTGTTTCACGTGAAACATCTTCTGCTGTTGAAATCATATTATCAAGGGGTGTATAGGCACCAGCATTGAAAAAACTGTTTTCTATGTTACAGGCTGTTTTTGATTCTACAATATCAAAAATCTTTTTTTCACCATAACTTCCTGCACTTCCTACAAAAAAAAGAAATTCTGGTTTTTGAGAAAGACATAACTTTGTTAAATTCATCGCCACTTCAATCAGTCCAATACCTACAGGTACTGCAAAGTCAAACTGTTCCGATTTACCTGCACAGATAAACATACTAACCTCTTAAACCCTTACAGGGATATTTTGAGCACGAAGATACTCTTTTAACTCAACTATGTCAATCTCTTTGAAGTGAAAGATAGATGCAGCCAATGCCGCATCTGCATTACCAAGCGTAAATGCTTCTTCTATGTGCTTCATAGTTCCTGCTCCACCTGACGCAATAACAGGTATATTTACAAGTTCAGATATCTTCTTATTTAATGTGTTGTCAAACCCTGCCTTGGTACCATCGGCATCCATAGAAGTGACAAGCAATTCACCTGCACCTCTATCATAAGCCTCTTTCGCCCATTCCAGCGCATCGATACCTGTATCGTTACGTCCACCATGAGTAAATATATGCCATTTATCTTCACTTACTCGCTTGGCATCTATCGCAACCACAATACACTGTGAACCAAAACGCTTCGCACCCTCTTCTATAAACTCTGGTCTTTTAATGGCTGCTGAGTTAATACTCACTTTATCACACCCAACATTGAGAAGATTATAAATATCTGGCAATTCACGTATACCTCCCCCGACTGTAAGAGGGATAAACACTTCCTGTGCTACTTTTTTTACTACATCTACAATGGTGTCACGCCCTTCATGGCTCGCACCAATATCAAGAAAAGTAATCTCGTCTGCACCCTCTTCATTGTAACGACGTGCTACTTCTACAGGATCTCCTGCATCACGTAGTCCTACAAAATTAACGCCTTTAACTACACGTCCATCATTGACATCAAGGCACGGAATGATACGTTTTGCGAAATAATCCATTTAAGCATCTCTTTTCATTTTGGATTCTGATTTTATGAGAACATTGCAGAGATAGTGTTTTATGCTTGCATTTAGGATGTTTACAAAAAATTTGAAGTTAACCCGAAGGTTAATTGATTATTTTTTGTGAATGTCCTAGATACAATGATAAATACTAGTTTTGTAAAGTTATCATACTAATCAGGATATATTATGGTAGAATTATACAAAAATTATCCCAAGTATGGGTTAGTGTGTAATATAAAGGTATATTATAGTATGATTATTGAAAATTTAGCCGAATTCGCTTCTAAGAAATTTGGTCAAAACTTTTTGAAGGATGACAGCGTTCTTCATAAAATCATCCAAGCGATGCCCAAAGACGATCTAAAAGTCGCAGAAATTGGGCCTGGCTTAGGTGATTTAACCAAAGAACTTGTAAAAGTTCGAAATGTCACAGCATTTGAGGTTGATAAAAGATTATGTGAGCATCTAACATCTGAATTTGAAGATTCCATCCACAACGGGAATTTTGAACTTCGATGTGGAGATGTGCTTGAGCGTTGGGAGTCAGGAAGTCTGTTGGATGAGCCTTATCATTTAGTAGCCAACCTACCCTATTATATCGCGACCAATATCATCTTAAAAGCATTTAAAGATGAACATTGCCAGTCCGTTCTGGTCATGGTTCAAAAAGAAGTTGCCGCTAAGTTTTCTGCCGAGCCTTTGCAAAAAGAGTTTTCATCTCTTTCTGTCTTGGCACAAAGCGTAGGAAAAGCGACACTCTGTTTCGAGGTTCCACCTGAAGCATTTGTGCCACCACCTAACGTCACTTCTGCCGTGCTTTTAATAGAGAAAAATCAGTCACGAGATGACGAGAAGTTTGAAACATTTTTAAAGATTGCTTTTGCGCAACCACGAAAGAAACTCTCTAAAAATCTCTTTACTGCTTTTTCTAAAGATATTGTCACTCAACTCTTTACTAAATTGGATTTAGATTCTAATTTACGACCTCATGAAGCTGAGACATCTATTTATCATCATACATATAATGAACTAAAGGATAAGCTAGATGGAAAACAACAATCAAAACAACGAAAACTCTCAAAATCAAGGGCAAAAAACGCCAAATCAGGGCAATAACGCACCAAGAGAGAGACGTCCAAACCCACATAGACAAAATAACAATAACAAACCACAAAACCAAGGGGAGAACAGCAATCGCCCTAACCCGAACAGAAAACCAAACCCAAACAAAAAACCAAACCCATCACAAGATGTAAATGGTAACGTACAGGATAAAGCAACGCCAAATGGTAACAAGAAACCAAATCCTAACCAAAATAGAAATAACAACAATCAAAACCGTAATGGTGGGAATAACAACCAAAATAGAAAACCAAACAACAATAAACCAGGGAACAAGCCAAACAATAACCAAAATCGTAATGGTGGAAACAACAAAAACCGTGGTAGACGTAAGAATGTAACAACCGTAAATGATGAAATGAGAAAATATCTCGAAATTAATGATAAAGTAAAAAATGACACGATGAATCCATGGAAAAACATTGACATGGCTTCTAAAGGTAAAATCAGATTTACGCCACTGGGCGGACTTGGTGAAATCGGTGGGAATATGGCAGTACTTGAAACAGAGAGTACTGCGATTATCATCGATGTGGGTATGTCATTCCCTGATGAGACGATGCACGGTGTAGATATTTTAGTACCTGATTTTTCTTACTTGCATGCGCTCAAAAAAGAGAAAGATGTTTATGTTATTATCACCCATGGTCACGAAGACCACATTGGGGCAATGCCTTACTTGTTTAAAGAATTACAATTTCCTATCTACGGTACCCCATTAGCCTTGGCAATGATAGAAAATAAATTTAACGAACATGGACTTTCTCAATATACAAAGAACTTTAACTTTGTCACCATGAGAAAACAACACCAAATTGGTGATATGAAAGTTGAATGGATGCACAACACACACTCTATTATTGATGCGTGTTCATTGGCGATTGAGACAGAAGTGGGAACCATTATTCATACGGCTGACTTTAAAGTAGACCATACACCTGTAGATAACTATACGATGGACTTACGTCGTTTTGCACACTATGGTGAAAAAGGTGTACTTTGTCTCTTCTCTGACTCGACAAACTCACACAATCCAGGTGCAACTAAGTCTGAAAAAGTTGTAGGTAAAACATTTGATACACTCTTTAACCTTGCAAAAGGAAGAGTTATTATGTCTACTTTCTCTTCTAACGTTCACCGTATCGTGCAAGCCATGGAAAGAGGAGTAAAACATGGAAGAAAAATCTGTGTTATTGGTCGTTCAATGGAAAGAAACATTGAAACAAACCGAGCATTGGGTTTTGTAGATATTGAAGATAAACACTTCATTGAAGTACATGAGGTACCTAAATACTCTGACCATGAAGTACTTATCGTTACCACAGGTTCCCAAGGTGAAACGATGGCTGCACTCAACCGTATGGCAACAGATGAGCATAGACACATCAAACTTAAACCTTCAGATACAGTCATTATCTCTGCTTCTGCTATTCCAGGAAATGAAGCTTCTGTTTCTAGCCTTATGAATAAGCTCATGAAAGCAGGATGTACTGTACGATATAAAGAGTTTGCAGATATTCACGTCTCTGGTCACGCAGGACAAGAAGAGCAAAAACTTATCTTAAGACTTATCCAACCTAAATTCTTCTTGCCAGTACACGGTGAGTACAATCACATTGCTAAACATGCAAGAACGGCAGTAGAGTGTGGTGTAGACGAAAGAAATATCTTACTTATGTCTGATGGTGACCAGATTGAGCTTACAACAAAGTACCTCAAAAAAGTAAAAACTGTGAAGTCTGGTAAAACATATATTGATAACCAAAACAACATGACTATTGAAAATGATGTGGTTCTTGACAGACAAAAGCTTGCTGAAGACGGTATTGTGAATGTGGTTGCACAGATTTCACAAACCACACAAAAAATGGTTGGGAAACCAGTTATCTCTACCCATGGTCTTGTACCAGATAAAGAAGATAAAAAGTTCCAAAAAGAGATTGAAGTCATGATAGAAACTCTTCTTCTTAACATGAAACCTGAAGCACTGAAAAATCATAAAGATATAGAAAATGATATTAGAAATAGTATCAGAAAACATGTAGTACGTACAAAGAAAAGATACCCACTTATCATCCCTACTATCTTTATCGTATAGAACATAATATCTTCGGATATTATGTTTATAAATAAAACTAATCTTAAACATAAGTTTAAGCTATCATTAATCATTATGGTGTTACTATTTCCTTTTTAAACCGCTAAAGAAGGGAAGCACCATGAGAAAAACATTATTTGCACTCCTCTTTCTTTTATTTTTACTTATTATTGCCTGTGTATATCAGAAAACATACACACTATATGCTATTCAAACCACAGAGGAACAAGAGCCTGTAGTTATCATACATGAAGAGAGCATAAGAACTATAGAGAAAGAAAAAGTAACTACCGTTGTCAAAGAGACACCTCAAAAGGAAAAAAACACAGCAGAGAAAACAGCTGTACATAAAAAACCTGAAGAGAAAGTACAGACGATGCACAAGAGTACTGAAAAGCAACATGTAGTTGTTACACCAACCACTACCACAAAAGACGACAAAAAAGAGACTTCATTTATCGAGAAGATGAAAACAACAATAACAGAAACGTTTGCATCTAAAAAAGAAGTGCCTCATACAGAAAAAATTGTCCTTGTAGAAAAAGTTGTTTCACATACTCCAGAGGTATCTAAAAAAGAGATGCAGAAAGTTGAGAACGATGCAGTGGACTACCTACTTACTGTACTCAAAGAGCATAAGGATGCTTTAGGTGAGCGGGATGAAGCAGAATCACGATTACATGCACTGATAGAAAAAGTGCTTGAAGATAGGAAAAAAGCCATCGCTTCTATGGAAGAGGTAGCCGCTACAAGTGCAACTGCGCAAGCAACACGTATAGAAAAAAGAGACAAAACGTCACAAACAATTATTCAAAATAATACAAAAGGAGAATAACGATGTTAGAAATTGTTTCACAAATTACCATTTGTTTACTACTTGCGGCACTTATAGGCTTTATTATGGGCTATATTGTAGGAAAAGGTAGCAGAAAAAAAGCACCAACACAAACACCTGAGGCTAAAACTGTAGAAAAAACAGATAGCACAGAAACAACTGCAAGTATCGAAGAAGAGGTTGAGACGATCATAGATACCATGACAGAAGAATCATCTGACGAAGTTGAAATACCAACCTCTGCGGCGATAGAAAAAGTTACTGAAGCTCTTGAAGCAGTAGAAGCACAAGAAGAAGGGGTAAAACCTGAACTACTTACTGCTGCAAAAGATGGGAAAAAGGATACACTCACTCAGATTAAAGGCATCGGACCTAAAGTGGAAGAGCAACTCAATGAGGCTGGTATCTACCACTTTGAGCAAATCGCAAACTGGAGCGAAGAGAATATCAAATGGTTAGAACAAAACACTACTTTTGCCCATCGTGCAAAAAAAGATTTATGGATTAATCAAGCCAAAGCGCTTGTATAATCTTGTCTAAACAAGGGAGAGTATAATAGATACTCTCTCTTGTACTTCTCTACCTAATCTATGCTATAATCATAAAATAAAATCTAAAGTAGCATAATGAATCTCATCAAAATCGCACAAGACACTTTCAGAACTGAAGCAGATGCCCTACTCCAGGCTGCAGCACGGTTAGATCAAAGTTTTCTTGATGCCATAGATCTTATTTTGAAGACAAAAGGCAAACTTATTATCACTGGTGTAGGCAAGTCAGGCTTGGTTGGAGCAAAAATGGCTGCTACATTTGCAAGCACGGGAACATCCAGCTTTTTTTTACACCCTACCGAAGCCCTACATGGAGACTTGGGGATGATAGGCAAAGAAGATACCCTGCTTGCCATTAGCTCCAGTGGAGAGAGCGAAGAACTTACCAAAATACTGCCACATATCAAGCGTTTTAACATCCCCTTGATAGGGCTGACCGGTGATGCAACATCATCTTTAGGCATCTATGCAGATGTAGTACTTGATATCAGTGTAGAAAAAGAGGCTTGTCCTCTGGGTATCGCACCCACTACATCTACCACGCTTACGATGGCACTCGGAGATGCTTTGGCAGTAGCGCTTATGGAGAGGAAAGGGTTTAAAAAAGAAGATTTTGCATCTTTTCATCCTGGAGGAGCCTTAGGTAAAAAACTTTTTATACGTATCAAAGATTTGATGAGAACAGATGCTTTGCCTATCATTAAAACCGATACAACACTTAAAGATGCTATCGTCATCATGAGCCAAGGTAAGCTTGGACATATTTTGATTGTAGATGAAACAGATACGTTTGTTGCCCTTTTAAGTGATGGGGACTTAAGACGTGCGCTGATGAAAGAAAACTTTTCATTGGATGAACTTGCTATTACCTATGCAAACCAAACACCAACAAGCTATACAAACACAGAACTCCTTGCTTCCGAAGCACTGGAGATTATTGAAGAGAATAAAATACAACTTTTACCTATCACCACTGAGGAACAAAAACTCATTGGGGTACTTCATATACATGACTTAATAAATGCAGGAATAAAATCTAAATGAGACTTAACAAATACATAGCACACAATACCAAATATTCACGTCGTGAGGCAGATGCGCTCATAGAAGCAGGTGAAGTAACACTTGACAAAAGACCACTCAAAGAGTTTGGGTATGAAGTACAAGAAGATGACCGTATCTTTGTCAAAGGAAAAGCCATCAAAGTCACTTCAGAACTTACTATTATCGTGTACAACAAACCTAAAGGTGTCCTCGTTACAAAAAAAGATGACCGTGGTCGGGCAACTATTTACCATAAATTACCAGGTAAATACAGACACTTTACCCCTGTAGGTAGACTGGACTATGCTTCAGAGGGGCTTTTGCTCCTGACAGACGATGTCGAGGTTGCAACGGCACTTATGGAGAGTGGACTGGACAGAACCTATAACCTCAAGATAGACAAACCTGTCACATCTGAAATGATGGATGCGATGAAAGAAGGTTTAGTACTAGATGATGCAAGAGCAGGTGCCCATGAAAAGTCTAAGATTTACGCTATGGAATTTGCACCTTTTGCACATTTTGAGATACGCAGTGAAGGGAAAAACTTTACCAAACTTCGTGTCACTATTACAGAGGGGAAAAACAGAGAACTCAGACGTTTCTTTGCACATTTTGAAGCCAAAGTACTTGACTTGAAACGTGTGGCATTTGGAGGTATAGAACTCAATAATTTACCAGAAAACAAAACACGTTACTTTACACGCAGAGAGTATGATGATGTGCATAAATTTATGAAACGTTGGCGTACCAATAAAATGGCTGCAGTTAAAAATGAGCAAAATGCAAAAAAACAAGAAGAAGAGAATAAAAAACATAAAGAGAACACAAAAAAGTATAAATATAAAGACTAACAATGGTAAATCTTGCGCTCAAATATCGTCCTAAAACCCTTGATGAGCTTATAGGACAACCTCACCTACTGGGTAAAAATACTGTACTGCGTAAGCTCATAGGGTCTGATGCCTTGCCACATACATTCTTCTACGGGCCTCCAGGGTGTGGTAAAACGACCATAGCCAGAGTCATTGCCTCGATACTTGAGCGCCCTTTTTATGAGATGAATGCAACCACACTCAAAATAGAAGATCTGCGCAAAATCTTTAAAGAATATACCAATGCTTTACAAAAGCCTCTTATCTTTATAGATGAAGTGCATAGACTCAGCAAAAACCAACAAGAAGTACTGCTTCCCTTTATGGAAAATAATGCCGCCCTCATCATAGGGGCATCTACAGAAAATCCTTACTATTCACTCACTGCAGCCATGCGTTCACGCTCACATCTTTTTGCACTTGAAAGTATCTCAGAAAAAGAGATGACTGCGTATTTGGAGACCATACTTTCTAGAGAAAATATAACCGTTGAAGAAAAAGCAAAAGAGTATCTTGTTTTCTCTTCGGGTGGAGATGTACGCGCTATGCTTAACCTCTTGGAGAGTGCTTCTGCCATCACACAGACTATCACTCTGGAAATACTCAAACAAATCCGTCCACATGCTATGCAGGCAGGAAGCTCTGAGAGCGAAAGCCACTACGAACTTACCTCTGCGATGATAAAGAGTATACGTGGCTCAGACATCGATGCAAGCATCTATTACCTCGCAAGACTTGTAGATGGTGGGGAACCTGCTGAGTTCATTGCCAGACGGCTTACTATACTTGCCAGTGAGGACATAGGCAATGCAAACCCCCCTGCTCTTAACCTTGCCTCTTCCACACTGAATATTGTCAAGCATATAGGCTATCCAGAAGCCAGAATAAGCCTTTCTCAACTGGTTATCTACCTTGCCTCCTCCCCTAAGTCAAATAGCGCTTATATGGCTATCAATTCGGCGCTAAAGGCTATCAAAGAGGGAGAGATACACCCTATTCCTTCACATATAAAAACTCATGCAAAAAACTATCGGTATCCACATGACTTTAACGGTTGGGTAAAACAATCATATCTCTCTACATCTATGCACTTTTATGATACCAAACAGATAGGGTTTGAAAAGCAACTTTTCCAGTGGCATGAAAAAATAACAAAATCTTCCCAAATAACGAAATAGAAAAATAACCAAACTAGAGGAAATATCGTATAATACGATAAAAGAAGAACGAAAGTGCCACTTTTTGTTATCACCCATCAGGTGACACATTCGTCCAAGGAGAAAAGT
>VCAW01000152.1 GCA_013607775.1 Campylobacterota bacterium
TAGCATTTCTAATCATTTGCAACATATTCAGTGAAATAGCTCTCTATTTTTTAGCTAGTTGAATTATTTTACGAAATTATCTAGATTGATGAATCTATATTTCGTTATTTGGGTAAACTGTTTCTATAGTTCACACATTATAGTCTATTAAAAAAGATGCCAATAGCTTAATTTTTTACGTATCTTATAGCGTCGTACAAGATTCAATGGTTTACGTTTTATAGTACCCTCTTCCAAAAACTTTAAACATGCATCAATCACACGTGCACTCGATTTTCCGTCGTCATACGGATGTGTCTGCGTAATAAAACTTTCCAATGCATCCATAATCTCTTTGGGTTGTGTGAGTGCATATGCCAATGCATTCTCAATCTCCTCAGATGATGAGATATTTATCATATGTGGTGCCGGATGATTATTATTGACCGTCACCACTGGTTTTTTCTGTAATACAAACTCTGTAATCGCAGATGTTGTATCTGAAAGCATGACATCTGCCTGTTTATAGAGGGGGATTAAATCTGTTGTGTCATAAAAAGTGAAATATGCATGCTGCATAGCCTGAAATTTTTCAACAACTTTTTTTTCCATTCTAGGGTGTAAGACGGCAATAAACTTCCACTTTCCCAACCTAGAAATACGGACAATCTCTTTTAATACCTCATCATTTTTAGCCAAACTCAACCTTGTAGTAAACGTTGAACTAATCATGATAGTTTTTAAGGCACTTGATGGATTCTCTTCTAAAGGAAATAACGGATCCATCTTAGACCAACCTGTCTCTACAACTTGAAAATACTTATGTTTTTTTGCCAGAACTTCAAAAGGTTTGGTTGTACTGGAACCCTGTGTACAGTAGAGATCAAAAAAACCACGTATATTAAAATGCCCTTTGGATTCACTTCGTTTACCCACAGAGAAACCATGAAATATCTGTACTTTTATACCCGAAAAAAAATCAGGTACTTCATTGGTTGCCACCAAAACAACATCCGGTCTATAGTCCATTACAGCCTCTACACTTCTTAAGAGCCTCTCTTGATCTAAGAAAGATTTCTGTGTTTCTATATCATCACAAAACCATTGAACCGTAAAACCTCTTTTTTCTATCTCTTTTTGTAATGGTAATCCTATAGGAATACTATAAGTTTGCGAAATATAGATTAAAAAACGTTTCATCAAGAGACTTTATAAAATGCCTTATACCAGTTCACAAAATTTTTGATACCAGTATCCAACGTAGTTTTTGGCTTATAGTTAAAATCTTGCATTAGTGCAGAAACATCAGCATAGGTTGCAACAACATCTCCATCTTGCATATCCATAAAGTTCTTTTCTGCCTGTTTACCTAAAGCACTTTCCAAAGTCTCAATAAAAGTCATTAACGGCAAAGGAGAGTTGTGCCCTATATTGTAAATACGATAAGGAGCTGAAGAGTGGGAAGGATCAGGCTGATAGGCATCAAAATCTTTAGATACTTGTGCTGTGTTATCTATGACTTTTACAATGCCATCTACAATATCATCGATGTAAGTAAAGTCTCTCGACATCTTTCCATGATTAAATACCTTAATAGGACGATGGTTTAAAATAGCATCCGTAAAAAGCATAGGTGCCATGTCAGGTCTACCCCATGGTCCATAGACAGTAAAAAAACGTAAACCAGTTGTTGCTATGCCATACAGATGCGCATAGGTATGTGCCATCACTTCATTGGACTTTTTTGTTGCTGCATAAATACTTACTTGATGGTCTGTATGGTCTGTAGTTTTAAACGGTTGTGATTTATTTAGTCCATAAATAGATGAACTTGAGGCATAACAAAAGTTTTTCACACCATTATATCTACACGCTTCAAGAATATTCATAAATCCTACAACATTACTTTGAATGTAAGTATGAGGATTCTCAAGAGAATATCGTACCCCTGCCTGCGCTGCCAAATTACATACAGCATCAAATTGTTCTTCTTCGAAGAGTTGATAAATACTCTGAGTATCAGACAAATCCATTTTAATAAATGTATGTTTTTCATAGGTAGTTGAGTGAACTTTTTCTCCCCATGTAAAATCATTATTTTTTACAGTAATGCCCAATTCTGCCAATCTAGCATACTTGAGATTTACATCATAATAATCATTGATGTTATCAATACCAACGACTTCATCACCACGTTCTAAAAGTCTCTTAGCCAAATGAAATCCGATAAATCCAGCTGTGCCTGTTATCAGTATTTTCATTGCTTGTTTTTCTCTTCTTGACAATTAATAAACTGTTTTAAGTACTTATAATGACGTTTATTTGCAGAGTTGACCGCAAGTGCATAACCAACCCAGCCTTTCATGAAATTTCCCTGGATAATATAGGTCTTAAAGAAAGCAAAAACACTTTTAGCAATAACCACTGAAAAGAAACATGTTTTTTTCCCTTCTGAACCCAAATCGGTATAATGGATAATCTTTTTCAAAGTCTGATTAATATTTAACACATAAAGATGTTTAAAACTATTGTTTAATGTCACAACAGAGGCATCTTTAGGAACAATAATCTTTTCATGCACGATACTGTCATCAAATTGTGTATAGTTTTTGTTATAAATACGTACGATAAGATTAGAGTTTTGTGTTGCATTTCCTAAAAAGTAATTGTCACGTTTTAACTTATACAATTTTGTAGTATCGGAAAAATCTAAGTGCGCGAGTTCATTTAAGAGTGACTTGTTTAAGATCTCATCACTGTCCAATGATAATACCCACTCATGTTTGCTGTGTGTTGCCGCTGCGTTTTTTGTCTTTCCAAATCCTAAAAACTCCCATTCAACAATTTTCACATTTTTATACTTTTTTGCAATCTCTTCTGTATTGTCTGTTGAGTTGTTCAAATACAATAATACTTCATCAAATAACTCTAAAGAGTCAAGTGACTGAGCAATCGTTTCTTCTGCATTTTTAGCCATAATAACAACCGATATATGACTGATTGATTTTTGAATCTCTGTGATACTTTTTCCAGATAGTTTTTTAGATTTCACATGTTTCAAAAGTTTCTTTTTAAAGAGTTTCTTTTGTTTATGCTTGTCTGATGCTTCCAATGCAATTTGAATGGCTTCCGTTTCATCCATCTCTATCAAAGGAGCATAGGCTTTCGCAATAATAATCAAATCTGCATCATCTGCCCATAGTTTAGAGAAGTTTTGTATACGTTCTTCTTTTGTAAATACTTGAAATGTCATTCTATTGACATCAATGATTTTAAACTCATACTTTTTAGGTGCTACCTCTTTGATAAGTATGTTTCCTGGAGAAAAATCTAAATGCTCTACACCTTTGTTATGCAGTGCGAAAGTAAAGTGTGCAAATTGTTGAAAAATAGTTACTTTATTTGGGAAGTCTTCCTGTCGCAATGGCTCTCGTATAGTAAAATCATATGCATACTTTTCACATAAAAAATAACTGTCATAAATAAGTCCATATTGTTTAAATTCTGCATAGCCTATAGGCTTGGGTACAAATTCTAAAATTTTCATACTATTGTTATACGATCGTTCTGCTTTTGACTCACGTAAAAAGGTGTAAGCAATTTTATTGATAAAATGTGGGATTTTAAAAGACTTGACAACAATCTCTTTATCCTCATAAGTAAGAACTTTTAATGTATTCCGTCCAGTATAAAGACAATTTTCAGATTTTCGAAAATGTCCACGTATATTTTTAATAAAATCAATATATTTATTTTCTCTTGCTTTATATTTCATTTTCTATCCTATATTCTGCAAGTATTAATCCTATTATGAGTGCAAACAGTGCCATTGAAAATTGCCTATGAAATATTACTTCTGGAATAAATGCAAAGATGAGGACAGTTAAATAAGTATATTTAATATTTTTATACTGACGCTCCACTATAGGTAATCTAGCAATAGAATAAAATATATAAATAAAAAGAAGCAATCCTATTATTCCCATCTGTGTAAATATTTCAAAAAACTGATTATGTGTATGCATAAAAAGATCATGCATACATTTCATTTCAGGATGTTGATTGTCTATTATACTATGAAACTCTTTCATATTATCAATAATCCCTACTCCAAAAAGAGGATTTTCTTCAATAATATCTGTTGAAATAATCCATGATCCTACCCGACCACCCCACGAAGTACAATAGTCACTTTTGTTAATTAGACTTACTATATTTTCTTTACCTATAATCACACGATCATGAAAAGTTTGACTGACGTTAAATGCAATACCAAGTATCACCAAAGTCAATACAATAGAAATAGTCATGGCTTTAATTTTATTTTTAAAACTAATAAGTGCCAATACAAAAAGCCCAATAATAAAAGCAAACTGACCTGTACGTCCTGCTGTTAAAAAGAGATTCCCACTTACTGTAGTAAAAAAAACTATATATAAAATCTTACTCAGCACATTTTTTTCATTAAAAATCCGACTTAATAAAATCAATCCAGTCAAAGCAAGAAAAACACTATACTCAATATGATGCATAAAAGGTGATGGATTTTGAGCAGTTGCATGCTTAAAACTCCATAATTCAAAGAAAATACCATACGATATCAATTCACTTACAAACATACCAAAAATAAAGGCGGATAAAATTCTAGAAATATACTCTTTTTGCAGAGATGTAGCAAGAATAAAAAGAGGTAAAAAATACCAGTATTTTTTGATATAGCTTAATGCTTCATAAAAGTACTCTGTCCATACTAATGATACGATACTAAACAATAAAAAAGCTAGCAAAGATTTTATGACACGATTGTGAAGTAAATAAGTAATTTTTTGTTTTATATTGCCTTCTAAAATCCAAAAAATAAATAACAATGCACTAAATACTGAAATACCTGCACGAGAAAGAGGTAAAATAAAGGCATACGCAATAGCTAAAATATTAATATAATGTGTATAGTCCAACGCTTTCATTCTAGCAAAAATCAATATTTTCCTTTCTTGCTATATGAGAATCAGTCGAAAGGATTAAACCCTTTCCATCTCCGATGCATCCAAAACCACTGTTTAGGATTTTTCTTAATTACTTTTTCCATAGCATCAGATTGTAATTGCGTAAGTATAGCCAAGTCTTCCTCTTGATTCTCTGTTTTTAGACTCTTTATAGGAGGATATATAGTGACTTTATAATTTATATAATCATTCGTAGTAATATACGCAGGAATCAAATCTAAGCCAAATTTTCTAGAGAGTATGGATGCCAAAGGAGTATGTGTTGCTTTTTTCCCAAAAAATGTCACATCTATCGATTGATTTTTACGAATTGCCTGATCTGTCAGCATACCAAGCACTTTACCTTGATTGATAGCCTTAATACTATCTTTCATTGCACCTTGCTTGTATACCATTTCAACGTTAAATTGTTCACGGTTTCTTTTTAAAACCTCATCCATCACATCACTGTCTATCTTACGTCCTACACCAACAAGCATCAAATTGAACTTGATAGCTATTGATTGAGAAAGCAGTTCCCAATTCCCATAATGCCCAGTAATAAGTATAAAGTTTTTACCCTCTTTTTGATAGCTTTCAATAATTTCAGAACCTTCAAAAGTTACATTTTGAAGCACTCTCTCTTTACTTAAACCATCACGTCGTACAATACCAAAGACTGTATCAAGTAAATTCATAAAAGCCTGTATGCCTATCTCTTTTTTCTCTTGAGTGCTAAGTTGTGTACCATAAGCTAATCCCAAGTTATTTAAGATTCTCGTTCGATGCTTTTTACTTATGGTATAGGCTAGCCATGCTATGCCATACATAAGTTTTTGTACTATAAAATCAGGAAGTATTTTTAACAAAAATCCTACAAGTTTATAGAGCCCCAAATAGAGATAATCAAGCATCTTACAACTCTTTTGCCATCACAGTAATCACTTCTGGATCAATCTCTCTTATAGAAAAATCATTTTTATTTAATTTATAGTGGTTCACCTTGGAACTTGATGTAATCACTTTATTGATTGGAGTTTCATAAACACGATTTGTAGGTGTTGGACCAAAAATAGTTATAGATGGCACATTCATTCCCCAAGCCATATGTGTTGGTCCCGTATCGTTTCCTATGAGCAAATCTGATTTTCCTATAATGGCTTTAAGTCCATTGAGATTCATTTTAGGAAGTACCCTCACCCATGGACTTTGACTTGCCATCCACATAGCATCTTCTTTTTCTGCCTTACTTCCCCAAGCAATTAAAATATTTTCTTCTAAAGCATTAGCAATTTTTACAAATTGTTCTTTAGGGTAATTACGACTTTCCCACGTCGAGCCAATGATAAAAATAATATTCTTCTTTCCCTCGCTCAAATGTTTTACAACATCATCTTCCCGATAAAACAAAAAACGCTCTTTCTCCATAATCATCTTAGGCGTAATCTCAATACCTAGTGGTGCAGACATCACTTTTGCATTTCTATCAATTGTATTTGCATCATAAGCTATCTCTATTTTCTGTTTGTAAAAATAAGAAGCTAACCCCTCGCGGATAGAGTTTTTGGAAAAACCTGCTCTATTTTTACCCAAGAACTTTGCTACAATTGCCGATTTTAACAATCCCTGCGCATCAATCACCAAATCATACTTATTGTTCGCATATTGTTTAACAGTATCAATTTGCGCAAAAAATTGTTTTTTATCTTTTTTAATTGCTTTCAAATTCACAGGAAGAATATTGTCTATATGAGGATTACCTTCTAAGACTTTAGCAAAACCCTCTTCAACTATCCAGTCTATCTCTATAGAAGGATTGGCTTTTTTAATATATTGAAGTGCTACCATTGCATGGATAATATCACCCATTGCAGAAAGCTTTACAATTGCTATCTTCATACACACTCCATACATCATATTTATTGTATTTTACCACAATAGACTAAAGTAAAATAGAGGCTTTTACTTTAATTAGCTATAATCACGATAATTATAAACCCTTATAAGGAATAAATACGTGATTGGAATCGTTGATTACAATATGGGAAACTTGGCTTCAGTTATCAATGCTTTTGCCAAAGTTGGTGTAGATGCCACACTTGAGAGTGACCCAACAAAACTTGCACAGTATGATAAACTCATACTTCCCGGTGTAGGAGCATTTGGTGATGCTATGGAACACTTACAGGAAAATAGTATGGATGAAGCTGTCATTGCTTATGCACAGTCTGGGAAACCTTTACTTGGTATCTGTCTTGGGATGCAACTTTTGTTTGAAAGTAGCGAAGAGTTTGGCTCAAATAAAGGCTTGGGACTCATACCTGGTAAAGTAGTGGCTTTTGATGAAAACAAATTTGACCATCCACTGAAAGTACCACACATGGGCTGGAATGAACTTTTCGTACAGAAAGAAACGCCTCTATTTGATGGACTTAAAAAAGATTTCTATCTCTATTTTGTACACTCTTTCCACGCAGTATGTGATGACAAATATGCCATAGGAAAAACACACTATGGATATGAGTTTGTATCTGCTGTACAAAATGACAACATATACGGCATTCAACCTCACCCAGAAAAAAGCCATGAAAATGGACTTAAAATTATAGAAAATTTCGCAAAATTATAGGAACAATACAGAATGACAATACTACCAGCAATTGACCTTAAAGATGGAAAAGCCGTTAGACTTAGTAAAGGGCTTATGGACTCAGCTAAAATATACTCGGATGAACCATGGCAAGTAGCTAAAAAATTTGAAGAACTAGGAAGCGAGTGGGTACATCTTGTAGACCTTAACGGTGCCTTTGCAGGGAAACCTGAAAACTTAGAGCAAATCAAGAAAATACGTGAAAACTGTAACCTCAAACTGGAACTTGGTGGGGGTATACGTGATGAAGAGACGATTAAAATGTATCTTGAGCTTGGGATTGACAGACTCATTCTTGGCTCCATTGCCGTAAAAGATGCAGAGTTTGTCAAAGATATGGCTGCCAAATATCCTATTGTTGTAGGTATCGATGCCATAGACGGTATGGTGGCTGTAGAAGGTTGGGCAGAGACTTCAGACATGAAAGCCACTGATTTAGCACGTGAATTTGCTGCCTGTGGTGTTGAAGCTATCATTTGTACTGATGTAGGACGTGATGGTATGATGACAGGGGTAAATTTAGAATTTACCAAAGCTATTCAAGAAGCTTCAGGGTTAGAGACTATTGCATCTGGCGGGCTTAAAGATATGACAGACATCAACGGACTTATAGATGCTGGTATAGATGGAACTATCGTAGGTAAAGCATTTTATGAGGGTACTCTTGATTTAGAAGAAGCATTTAAGGTTGCCAATGCAAAGTAACTATTATGAACTAACCATTACACTCAATGATGATTTTGTAGAATTCATCGCTGACTTTGTAGCAAACATTGCAGGAGATGGGGTAGAGATAGGCTATGAAAAAATTATAGTACGTAGTGAATCTGATTTAACTTTCGTTAAAGATGCTCTTGTATCTTTAGAAGGTACATTAAATGGTGATATCCATATGGATTACCAACTTGAAGAAAAAGAGAATCAAGACTGGATACAAAAATACAAAGACTCCATAGAGCCTATTGAAGCTGGAAAGTTTTATATCTTCCCGAGTTGGTACAAACCCAAAGAGGAGTATATCAATATCAAAATTGACCCTGCCCTTGCATTTGGTTCAGGACATCATGCCACAACATTTTCTTGTTTAGAAGCTATCTCTTCTTATGTAAAAGAAAATGATTCAGTCATAGATGTAGGCTGTGGTTCAGGTATTTTAGGACTTGCTGCTAAAAAGTTAGGTGCAACCGTAGAGCTCTGCGATACAGACCCAGTCTCGGTAGAAAGTTGTAAAGAAAACTTTACACTCAATGATGAGAAGTATGATAAACTCTGGGAAGGCTCCATTGACAAGACGGATAAAACCTATGATGTAGTCATAGCCAATATCATCGCAGATGTATTACGATTTATCGCAAAAGATTTAAAAAATACAACAAAAGAAGGTGGATACCTCATACTTTCAGGTATCTTAGATAAAAAAGAAGAACTAGTCAAAGAGTCATTTAAAGACTTAACACTAGAAAAGAGAACCCTTAAAGATGAGTGGGTAACACTTGTTTATAAGAAATAATAAGTAAAATCGCGCTAGTGCGATGAGCACTCTGCTGAAGAGAATTCAGCGTTAGCGTAGCAAAGATGAACTTTGTTCATTTTGCGTTATAATAAATACAAAATAGAACACTTAAAGATGAGTGGGTAACACTTGTTTATACAAAGGAAGCAAATTAATGGCTAACCAAGATAATAACAATCAAGACAACAATAACAATAACTTTTTCAATAATAATCCACTGTTGGCATTTGCCATATTTTCTATTGTTATCATCATGATATTCAAAGCATTCATCGGTGATGGTGAAGGACTTGGAAATATGATGAACCCTGGCAGTAAAGTAACACAAACCAAATCTGTCAAATACTCAGACATCAAAGCACAAATAGAAAAAGGTGATATTACATCTGTAAAACTGACACCTACTACTATAGAAGCTATCTCGGATAGCAATGGGAAGAAAATACGTTATGTAGCGCAAAATATTCCTACTTATGACAAAGATCTTGTACCATTGTTAGAGAAAAAAGGTATCACATATGAAGGTATTATGGGTGGAGGATTTATCTCTGAACTTTTAGGCTCTCTACTCCCTATTCTCATATTCTTTGGTATTTGGATTTTCTTAGCAAAGAAAATGAGCAAAGGTATGGGTGGAGGCATCTTAGGTGCAGGTAAAGCAGATAAACTCATCAACTCTGAAAAACCTGAAACAAAGTTTTCGGATGTACAAGGGGTAGAAGAAGCCAAAGATGAAGTCAAGGAAATCGTTGATTTTCTTAAATTTCCTGAACGCTATATGGAACTTGGTGCAAAAATACCAAAAGGCTTACTCCTAGTGGGTCCTCCAGGAACTGGTAAGACATTACTTGCCAAAGCTGTTGCAGGGGAAGCTTCTGTACCTTTTTTCTCAGTCTCAGGTTCAGGATTCATTGAGATGTTTGTAGGGGTAGGAGCGAGTCGTGTACGTGACCTCTTTGCCCAAGCAAAAAAAGAAGCACCTTCTATTATTTTCATCGATGAAATAGATGCTATTGGTAAATCTAGAGCAAGTGGCGGTCAGATGGGTGGGAATGATGAGCGTGAGCAAACACTTAACCAACTTCTTGCAGAGATGGATGGATTTGGTACAGACACACCGGTCATCGTACTTGCAGCTACAAATAGACCAGAGACACTCGATGCTGCCTTACTTCGTGCAGGACGTTTTGACAGACAAGTCCTTGTAGATAAACCAGACTATGATGGGCGTTTAGCTATTTTAAAAGTACACTCTAAAGGTGTTAAACTAGCGCCAACTGTAGACTTAAAAATCGTAGCAAAACAAACTGCGGGACTTGCAGGTGCAGATTTGGCGAATATCATCAACGAAGCTGCCCTACTCGCTGGACGTTTCAACAAAAAAGAGATAGAACAAGCTGATTTACTCGAGTCTATTGAACGTTCTTTTGTAGGACTTGAAAAGAAAAACCGTAAAATCTCTGATGTTGAGAAAAAAATTGTTGCGTATCATGAAAGTGGACATGCACTCATGGCAGAGCTTACTAAAGGTGCAACACGAGTTACCAAAGTTTCTATCATACCAAGAGGACTTGGGGCACTTGGATATACACTGCATTTACCAGATGACGAAGACAGATTCTTAAAACAGAAACATGAACTCATGGCAGAAGTGGATGTACTTCTTGGTGGACGTGCTGCTGAAGAAATCTTTATTAAAGAGATCTCTACGGGTGCAGGAAATGACCTTGATCGTGCCACTGCCATACTTAAAGACATGATATCTGTTTATGGTATGACAGATGTAGCAGGACTTATGGTACTTTCACGCTCTTCCAATTCATTCCTTGGTGGAGGTGCAGTAAGTACTGACTACAGTGAAAAGATGGCTGAAGATATGGATAATTTTATCCGTTCTACACTCAATGAACGTTACAACTATGTAAAACAAACACTTAGTGAATATGCTACTGCCATTGAAAATATGACTGCCGTGCTTTTGGATGTGGAAGTGATAGAGGGTAAAAAAGTACGTTCAATCATTGAAGAATTTGAAAAAGAAAACAATATGGAAAGCCGTCTTGCACATGGCGATAAAATAGCTAAAGCAGAAGCATGGGCAAAAGAACAAGAAGAGGCGGAAAAAGAAGCTGAAGATAAAGAAGCTTAGACATGAAAAAATCCAATCTTATCTACATCCTACCCAATCTGTTTACAGCAAGTAGCATTTTTGTAGGAGTGATAAGCATTGTAGAAGCAAGTAAAGAACACTTTATACTTGCCTCATGGCTTGTATTACTTGCCCTCATCTTTGATGGGCTAGATGGACGTGTGGCACGCATGACGAACACCACTAGCCAGTTTGGTGTTGAATTTGACTCTTTAGCTGACATTATCTCTTTTGGTATCGCACCTGCAATGTTACTCTACTTTTTTGTAGGTCATGAGTTTGGACGTTTTGGCATATTGGTCTCTGCACTCTATGTTATCTTTGGCGCTATTCGTTTAGCCCGTTTTAACATCTCAACAGCCAAAACTGACCCCAATGTATTTATAGGACTACCCCCCATCCCAACTGCCGCAGTATTTGTCTCTATGTGGATACTCTTATTTAACAAATACACACTACAAGATTACGGTATCATCTTACTATTTTTAGCACTTGGTGTAGCAATTCTTATGGTAAGCAACTTTCGTTACCCCTCTTTTAAAAAAGTACAGTTGGATAAACCTATGGTATTTAAGACAATGATTCTTCTTGTACTCGTAGCTTCACTACTCTACCTTTTTTCAGCAGAAGGCTTTGCCATTATTATCTTGGCATATACACTTTATGGTCCATTGCGTGCCCTACGCACACTCAGCCTACGTAAGATAAAAATTAAACGCTAACTATTTCTCGTATCTATCTAATTTATGTTTATAGAAATAACTGGCACTTTGATAGTATGTCACAGCATCATCTAAATCATTTTTATCTATAGGCATCTCTTCATATTTGGTATCATATAGACCTAGCTCTTTCACCTTGTACTCTTTTGCGGTTGCATTTGGCAAAAGTATTGTGAGTTTATTGTCTTGATAAAGTCCAAGCTTTTGGTAAGTACCTATCAAAGCTCTTGGCTTAAAACTATTATTTAATATATCTTTCCCGTAAAACTTACTTTTATAGTTCCACTGCAACAAAGACATCACCGTGGGTGCCAAATCTATCTGAGAAGAGACCTTTGTAATATTTTTTGCTTTAACAATCTCTGGGGCATAGATAATCAAAGGTATTTTATATCTATAAAGTGGTAAATCATTTTTACCAGAACTTCCACCATTATGGTCGGCAACAAATATAAATAGTGTATCGTTAAACCAAGGTTTTTTTGCTGCTTTCTCCAAAAAAGCGTTGATGGCATAATCTGTGTATTTTACACCACCCCAACGTCCTGTGTGGCTAGGAATATCTATTTTTCCATCAGGATAAGTAAATGGTCTATGGTTTGTAGTGGTCATAATAAATGAAAAGAATGGCATATTTTTGGCATAGGATGCATCTGCTTCTTTGATACTCTTATCAAAAAGATCTTCATCACATACACCCCAGACATTTGCAAATGTTACTTCACTTTTATCAAAACTGTTTCTATCTACAATTTTAAATCCATTATGCCCAAAATAGTCATTCATATTATCAAAATATCCGTGACCAGCATAGATAAATTTATTGTCGTATCCTTTTTCTTTAAATACCTGACCCATACCAAACATATTATGATTATCTGGACGTTTCACGATACTTCTTCCTGCTGT
Organism: Campylobacterota bacterium; assembly: GCA_013607775.1. Lineage (GTDB taxonomy): Bacteria > Campylobacterota > Campylobacteria > Campylobacterales > Sulfurovaceae > Sulfurovum. The sequence continues at coordinate 12,908 of VCAW01000152.1, forward strand.
TGGAGGAACAGACATTGTTACTGCTTCCATACCTCTTACCGTACGTGTACCCGTAGCAAAAAAATTAGAGAAGAAGAGTGATTTTTTAGCCAAAGCATCTATATGTGGTGTAAGGTTTTTACTGTCTCCATACAAGCCCATATATGAAGCACTGAGACTCTCTATCATCACAAGCATCACATTGTATTTTTTCTCTTCACCGTCATGTGCTACCTGGCGTAAAGTTTTATTTAAGTCATCAGATATAAAATGACTGTTCTTACCTTGTACTAATTTTCTATAATTTTTCAATATCTTTGTGTTATTTTCTGTGGTATAAAACTCATAATAATCCAATTCGTTATTTCTAAATGCTGAAAAAAGTGAATAAAATCCATTTTTAGAAAGCTCCTGATTGTATCTGTTTACGGAGCTACCTGTTGCGATAGTTTGCTTTTGTAGAAAAATAAAAGAGAGTATAGGAATAAGTAACAAAACAAGTGTCATCCAAGCACGTTCTTTGTATGTACTATCATCTTCAAAAAGTTTTTCAAAGCCTTTGGTACATTTATATAAAACATAAAAGATTATACCCGTTACAATTAAGACTGCTTCCAACAAAAGAGGAATAGGATATGACTCACGAATATTCTGTATCACCTCATGCGTATAGACCAAATAATCTACTGCTATAAAGTTAAACCTTTTTCCAAACTCTTCCCAAAAGAACCACTCTGATACACCATTAAATACAATTGCATAGACCACACCAAAAAACACTACTAAAGAGAGTACTTTATGTATTTTACTGTTATACCACTTCTGAGGTAGAAGAAAAAGGTAAATAACAAAAGGAATAATATAATAAAAATATGCCATCACATCATAAAAGAAACCTACAATAAAAAGTTTTAAAAGTCCTATGATAGAGGTATCTACAAATGTAAATGAGTAGACTAGAAGTGCTGTTCTGGAGAGAAAACTTATACTTACGAAAATAATAAAAAAATAACCTAAAAATCGATATCTGTTCACGCTTCACCTTAGCAAATAATTTATGCAAATTATAGGGTCTATTTATTAATATAATATGAATAGAAAGAAATGTACTCTCAAGAGCCACTTGCAGATTACCAAAAACAACCCACAATTTAAGCTAAATTAAATTTCAAAAAAACCTTTAGACCTCGATAAATGTTATAATACTTTACAACAAACATTAAAACTTTATCAAAAAAACTATAAGGCTTTTTATGAGAACCATTCTACCTAAGATATCTTCAAACCTATCTAAAATGTGGCTTAGAGTTGTCAATATTGAAAGTTCCCTTTT
>VCAW01000153.1 GCA_013607775.1 Campylobacterota bacterium
GAGAAAAAATGAAAAAAATAATCACTTTTTTAATAGCTTCAGTAGCTGTACTTGGTTTAAGTGGATGTGGTGGCGGAGGTAATGACTACCCTGATGATAGATTGACTACACTATTTTTAGTGGATGAACTAGGATTTTCCTATGGAGGTATCCCATATAAATGTGATTCTATGGGCTATTGGACAACAACACCACCTAATGGAGAGTTTACGTTTTATCAACCAGATACATGTGAATTTGATTTTACAGGTCTAGATGGTGATTACAATGTAAACCCTGCAGTTGATGATATTGTACGTATCGTTGATTATACGAATGACGGTAAACCAGGTATCCCTTACGAGTGTGCCTCTTTTGGTGCGAGTACGACATTTGGTGATGGTAGTTTTTACTATGATATGGACGATCAGTGTGTATTTTATCTCTAAACCTTTGATACAATCGTGCTCACTAAAAGCATGATTGTATCCTCTTATAGCCCTTTTACCTCACAATAACCACATTTTAGATAAAATATCTCAATTTATAATAGGATATTTATATCATGAATATTAGAAAATCATTTCTAGACTTTTTTCAAAGCAAAGGGCATGAACTTGTCCCAAGTTCTCCACTTGTTCCAGACGATGCAACACTTATGTTTACCAATGCAGGTATGGTACAGTTTAAGAACATCTTTACAGGTGAAGCACCTATCCCTAAAGTACCCCGTGCCACATCAAGTCAGACTTGTTTAAGAGCAGGTGGAAAACACAATGACCTTGACAATGTAGGCTACACTGCACGCCATCATACACTTTTTGAAATGCTTGGTAACTTCTCTTTTGCAGACTATTTTAAAGAAGAAGCTATCGCGTATGCGTGGGAGTTCATTACCGATGAGAAGTACTTGAATCTACCTATTGACAAGCTATGGGTTACTGTACATGATTCTGATGATGAAGCAGAAGAGATGTGGAGTAAGCATATAGCCAAAGACCGTATTGTCCGTTTTGGTGATGCAGACAACTTCTGGCAGATGGGTGACACAGGACCATGTGGACCATGTTCGGAAATCTTTTATGACCAAGGTGAAGAAAACTTCAATGGTCCAGAAGACAGAATGGGTGGCGAGGGTGACAGGTTTTTAGAAATCTGGAACCTTGTATTTATGCAGTACTTCCGTGACGAGACAGGCACACTCAACCCACTTCCTAAACCTAGCATCGACACAGGTATGGGACTAGAGCGTGTCTTTGCCATAAAAGAGGGAAAACTCAACAACTACCACTCTTCACTCTTTATGCCATTTTTAGACAAGATAGGTGAACTTGTAGGGACTAAGTACGATTTTGATGCAGACAATTCTGCCTCATACAGAGTCATCGCAGATCACTTGCGTTCATGTTCCTTCTTGCTCGCACAGGGTGTGAACTTTGACAAAGAGGGGCGTGGGTATGTACTTAGACGTATCATGCGTCGTGCTATTCGTCATGGGTACTTGTTAGGACTACGTGAGCCGTTTATGTACAAATTGGTCGATACTTTGGTTAATACAATGGGTGAGCAGTACGACTACCTACCTAAACGTGCCGAAGCGATAAAGACAGCCATGAAGATGGAAGAAGAGCGTTTCTTTATGACCATTGAAGCAGGGATTAAACTCTTTAATGAAGAGCTTAAAAATACCAAAGATATCTTTAACGGTGAAGTAGCATTCAAACTTTATGATACTTATGGGTTCCCTCTTGATTTGACTGAAGATATGCTACGTGAAAAAGGCATTAAGTTAGATATGGATGCATTTAATGCCAAAATGGATGCACAAAAAGCACAGTCTAAAGCTGGTTGGAAAGGTACAGGAGATGCCACAACGACAGGCGACTTTAAAGCACTCAAAGAGAAGTTTAATGTCAATGAATTTGTAGGTTATGAAACCACAACCACCAAAGCAAAAGTGTTAGCTCTCCTTGATGAAAACTTTAAAGAGACACAGCAGATAGATGGTAAAGGTTGGGTACTACTCGATAAAACACCATTTTATGCTGAGTCAGGTGGTCAAGTTGGTGACAAGGGAGAACTCGTAGGTCGGGGTGCCCTCACCCCGACAATTAATGTCCTTGATACAAAAAAATTCCTAGATATGAATCTCTCTGAAGTAGAAGGAAAACTCTCTGTGGGTGATGAGGTAGAAGCAGTGGTAGACAACAGCCGTGCTGAGATAGAAAAACATCACTCTGCTACACACTTGCTTCATGCAGGACTACGTGAGATATTGGGTGAGCATATCGCCCAAGCTGGTTCACTTAATGATGACAAACGTTTGCGTTTTGACTTTTCTCATCCTCAAGCGATGACAAGTGAAGAAGTAGCCAAAGTAGAAGCATGGGTCAATGACAAGATAAGTCGTGCCATTCCCGTAAAAACAGAGATTATGAGCATTGAAGAAGCGAAAAACTCTGGTGCTATGGCGCTTTTTGGTGAGAAGTATGGCGATGAAGTGCGTGTGGTAAGTATGGGTGATGCCTCTACGGAACTTTGTGGTGGTACACATGTGAAGAATGTAGCACAGATTGGTCTGTTTATGATAACCAAAGAGTCTGGTGTAAGTGCAGGGGTTAGACGTATAGAAGCCATCTGTGGTAATGCAGCGGTGGAAGCTGTAAAAGCCCTGCATGATGAGCTGAATGAAGTCAAAACAGAACTTAAAAATGTGAATCCTTTAGCAGGTATAGCTAAACTCAAAGAGCAGATAAAAACACTTAAATCTGAGGTACAAGCAGCACAATCTGCTACGAAAAAAGAACTGAGTGCTACAGAGCTCAAAGGTGCGAATGTCATCGTAGAAGAGGTAGAAACGGGGGATATTAAAGAGCTGATAGATGAAGCGAAGAACAAATACCCTAACATTGCCATTATGCTTTTCCAAAAGAAAGGTGATAAAGTGATGATAGCCTGTGGTTCTAAAGAGACGAACATTAAAGCCGGAAACTGGATCAAAGAGATAGCACCAATCCTTGGTGGTGGTGGGGGAGGTCGTCCAGACTTTGCCCAAGCTGGCGGGAAAGATGCATCTAAAATAGGTGAAGCGACAGAAAAAGCATTGGCTTATCTGGAGGAGAATCTATAATGGGTGAATTTTTTGCCAACAATGGACAGTTGATTGTTTTTTTACATGTACTCTCTGCCATTATCTGGGTAGGTGGTATGATTGCGATGCGTGTAGCGGTACATCCAGTCATCGCACGTGGTGGCGTGACAGATGCACAGATGTTGCTTAGTGACAAAATAGCAGATATTTTAGAGCCAAAGCAGAGACTTGGGATTACTATGCAGACAGTGGGAAGACTGTTTAATTTGGTGATGCCTTTTATTATTATTTTATTTGCTACTGGACTCATTATGGCTATTAATTATGGCTATATGTATTACAAACGTGCTACCGCATGGAAAATGTTTAACTTAGGTAAAGTAAAAGAAGCCAAAGGGAGAATGAAGTGGAAGGCAAATGTGCTTTTACCACTCAATATCGTACTTGGTTTAGTTGCATTATGGATGGGTGTAGCACTTAGAGGCATATAATGGCTATTTGTCTCTGTTCTCAGTCCGAATCGCGTGCGTTACTCCTTAACAACTTCGGTGTAGATTTCATCCAGAAATCAGCAGAGTATGATGAGGAGCAAATCACTACAAGCATAGCAAAAGACTTTGTCTATACTGCAAGTAAAGGCAAGCTTGAAGCTGCAGTACGTGAGTTTGGACTTGATATACCTTTGCTCTGTGCCGATACTATTATCGCTGCTACTGATGGTAGCATCCTACGTAAAGCCAAAGATATAGACGATGCCAGACGTATATTAAACATTCAAAGTGGTTCTACTATTTCTATTATCTCTTCACTACATTATAAATCAAAAACTTTGGCTTTCTCAGATATCTCTGCTACACATTATCACTTTGCATCTTTTGAAGAAGAGGATTTAGAAACCTATTTGCAGAGTGGACTTTGGAGAGGAAAAGCAGGTGGGTGTATGGTTGAAGGTTTTTGTAAAAAGTACATAAAGTCTGTCGATGGTTATGAGAGTACAGCGATGGGATTACAGGTTGAGACCTTGTTACCATGGATAGGTAAATAGATGTACAGTAGTGAACTCAAAGCCCTCAAAAAAGCAGGACGTTTTAGAGAGCGTAAACTTTTTGATGAAGATTTGGTAGATATGGCGTCTAATGATTATTTGGGACTTTCTAACAATCAAAAACAGTTTAATAGAGCGGTTAAACTGGTAAAAAAATATCATACACTTACCTCAAAAGCTTCTATGTTGGTCAATGGTTATCATCCCATCCACCAAAAGTTTGAAGATACGATGGCAAAGCAAAATAGCTTTGAAGAAGGGCTTATCGTAGGGTCTGGGTATTTGGCAAATATGGCACTTATAGAAGCACTTGTGCGTAAAGGTGATATGCTCTTTATGGATGAGGAGTATCATGCCTCTGGTGTGATGGCAGCAGAGTTATTGGGTGAGAGAGTGGTGAAATTTAAACATAACGATATAGAAGATTTACGCCAAAAACTGGAAGCCTATCCCGCGAAAAGACAGATTATTGCCGTTGAGGGTATTTACTCTATGGGTGGAGACCTCTGTGCAAAAGAGATATTTGATTTAGCTGATGAGAAAAAAACCTTGATGATAGTCGATGAAGCACACTCTGCAGGGGTAGTTGGTGAAAAACTTTTAGGGATTTTTGAACATTACAACATTTCCATTAACGAACGACACATTAAGATGGGTACATTGGGGAAAGCTTATGGTTCTTATGGTGCCTATATCTTAGGCTCTTCCCATATAGTCTCTTTTTTAGTGAACCGTGGTAAACCCATCATCTACTCTACAGCTCCTTCTGTCTTTGATACTGCACTGGCACTTGTCAATATGAAGCATATACAAAAACATGCAAAAAAGTACAGAAAAAAGATAGAAAAACGACAAGCTATGGCTTCACAAATGTTAGGTATAGCGTGTGAGAGTCTTATCGTACCTATAGAGATGCCTGATAATCTTAGTACCCAAAGTATGCAGCAAGAGTTGCTTGCGTATGGCTATCTAGTAGGTGCCATACGCCAACCCACGGTACATAAGCCAATCATGCGTCTCATACTGAACGTAGGGGTGGACATGAATAAAATCATACATACTATCGCACTCATTAGAGAGAATTCGGTACAATGATGCATATTTTAAAAAGGTTTGATAGTGTTTAGTAGTCTGATTAAAGGTTCCATTATTTTAGCAATATTGTTTGGTGTGGCATTGACTGCAGCATTTATCTATGCATATGAAGAGATATCGCTTGATGCAGACAAACTCATCAACTATAAGCCTGAGACCTCTTCGGTTATCTATGACAGAAACGGAAAAATGCTGGCGTATGTCTTTAAAGATCAACACCGCCTTTATGCACGTTATGATGAGATACCAGGATTTTTAGTCGAGGGTCTTGTCGCGATGGAAGACACGCAGTTTTTTGAGCACAATGGTGTGAATCCAGATGCTATCTTACGTGCTGTAGTTAAAGATATTCAAGCAGGTTCTTTTGTTGAGGGTGGAAGTACACTGACGCAACAGCTCATAAAAAATAAAGTACTTAGCAATGAAAAAAAGCTTGCACGTAAAATAAAAGAATCTATTTTGGCTCTTAAAATTGAACATGAACTGAGCAAAGAAGATATCATTGAGCGTTATCTTAATGAAATTTCTTATGGAAACAACTACTTTGGTGTGAAAACAGCAGCTAATGGTTATTTTCATAAAGAGATGAATGAATTGAGCCTAAAAGAGATGGCTATTTTGGTTGGTCTTCCAAATGCGCCTAGTTTTTATAACCCTTTAAGACATTATAAACGTGCATTAAACCGTGCAAACAATGTGTTGTACCGTATGAAGAGTATCGGGTGGATTACCCAAAGTGATTATCTAAAGGCAGTGAAAGAAGCACCAAAGGTTTATAAGACATCACTTACCCAGAATATCGCACCTGAGATTGTTGATGAAGTGTTGAGACGTTTTAAAGGTAAGTTGGGAGACATCCGTACGGGTGGATACAAAATTTACACAACTATAGATATGAAACAGCAAGCCATTGCAAAAGAGGCTGTGGCGTATGCTTATAAAAAAGCCTTGAAGAAGTATCATGAAGATCCAAAGAAATCTTCATTAAATGTTGCATTTGTCGCTGTTGAGAGTAGTACCGGTGACATCTTGGCAATGGTGGGTGGGGTAGACTATAAAAAATCTGCTTTTAACCGTGTGACACAGTCTGAGCGTCAGCCAGGTTCTGCATTTAAACCCTTCATCTACCAGACGGCGTTGGACATGGGGTATAATCCTGCAAGTCCATTGACAGATTTGGCAAGAACTTTCCAGTACTACTATAAAGGTAAACCTAAAATATGGTCGCCTAAGAATTATGAACATGACTTTAAAGGGTTTATCTCTTTTAGAGAAGCACTTGTACATTCACGTAACTTGGCTACGATTAACCTTGTCTCGGACATTGGCGTAGGTACTATACGAAAAAGACTTGCATTTTTGGATGTACCACATATTCCAAGAGATATGTCCATAGCATTGGGTAACTTGGGGCTTAGTCCACTTAAAATGGCACAGATTTTCTCCGTATTTGCCAACAAGGGACATATGATAGAGCCTAGACTTGTGAGTAAGATTATCTCCAAAGAAGGGGCGATTATCTATGAGACACGTCCTAAAGAGATAGCCGATTTCACAACACCAGAGCAAGCCTACTTGATGACAGATGTTTTAAAAGATGTAGTGAAGCGTGGTACGGGTAGAAATGCACGCGTTGATGGTATTGAACTTGCAGGAAAAACAGGTACAACCAACAACAATATCGATGCATGGTTCTGTGGATACTCTCCTACCATAGAGACTATCGTCTGGTTCGGTAGAGATGACAATACACGTATAGGTAGAGGAGCAACAGGAGGGGCACTTGCCGCACCTGCTTTTGCATATTACTATAAAAAACTCATAGCACTCTACCCTGATACTAAACGAACCTTTGATATACCGCAGGGTGTGTTTAAAGGTGAGTATGAAGGGAAGTCAGAACCCTATACGCAAAACTCCCCACTACCAAACAATCATAAAAAGACAGTAGATACATCGGATCCGTATGATGATACTTTGGTGCAGGAGACAGAAATCGTAGAAGATGTGGATCCTGATGATGGAGAAGTTGGCATGGCTAAACCGATCAATATTGATGATACACCGCTTTACAATGAAGATGAATCACAAGATCAACTAGGTGATGCTTTGCATCCTAAGCGAAAAGTACCACTTACGCCAGTCTCAAACGATAGTGGCGAATTATTTTAGAAATTTTCTTTAGGAGAAAGTATGCATAGTTTTGCACCAGAAATTTTATTAATCACTATATTGAGTTTAGTTATATTCTCAGATGCCCTTGCAAACAAGATCAAGATACCTTCTGTATTTATATTGCTTATTGGGTCATATCTTGTCTATACTTATTTTAAACCTGCAGTACCTATCGATTTGGCAGAAAACTTTTCTACAGTGATACTTTTTTGTATCCCGCTTATTTTTATGGGAGATGCTTTACATCTGCATTTTTCAGATATTAAAAAACATGCATGGAGTATTTTTTATCTGGCGGTTGTAGCTGTGGCTCTTTCTATTACCGTGGGAGCAAGTCTCTCTTACTTTGATGTCTTTGAAGGCATGGGTTTAGGTGCCTATGTAGCACTTTTTGCTATCAATATGGCAACAGATGCAGTTTCTGTACAGTCGGTTCTTTCACAGTTTAAAGGTATAAGTCATGATATTAAAGTACTTATAGAAGGAGAATCACTAGGGAATGACGCGACAGCAGTTATCGCCTTTTTCTTCATTGGTTTGCCATGGATGGTATCTGGTCATATCGATGAAGGGGATGCTGCTATGGATGCTGTACGTGTTTTTGCTGTGAGTACAGTGATTGGACTTACTATAGGGTTTCTCTTTTATATGCTTATGAAACTCTTTTCCAACAAAAGAGGTGAACTGTTTGCTTTTATAGTGGAAGCGTATGTTGCCTATGTACTTGCAGAAGAGATGCATATCTCAGGTATCTTGACACTTATTGTGGCTATTGTTGCTACCAAAGCATGGATAGATACAGATTTATCTACCGATACATCGAAAAAAACGAAGAGTTTTATGCGTAAATTACGTTTAGGTGGGTTTGAAACAACAACAACTGAGAGACTAGAGTACATCTATGAAATGGCAAAAGAGTTTGGTTATATTGCGGCAGTTGTCATCTTTTTTGCTTTGGCTGAAATGGTTGATTTTCATTTATTGCTGGAATACAAAATAGAGATTTTCATTATGTTTGGTCTCACAACCCTTATACGTGCAGTTTCCATGGCTAAATTTGCATTTTTTGGTACGGTGAAGTCTTTAGGCTCTATCAAACCGGTAGGTGTAGAGGGGTGGTTTATTTTGACATTCTCAGGAATGAAAGGTGCGTTGTCTATCATCTTGGTACATATGATACCAGATAGTTTTGCACATAAAGAGATGTTTGAAGCCGTGACTATTGGCGTGGTGGTACTTTCTATTTTTGTTTATGGTACAACATTATGGACCTATTTTACATTCTTTAAGAAAGAAGAAGAGAAGAGTATTTTTAAACATTAGAGTTATCTAGTATTCCATAAAATATGGAATACTAGACGTTTTATATCAAATCAAATGAAAGTACACAAGATTTATCTTTGTTCTCATAGATAGATAAATCTTCTTGTGGAATGGCTTCTTGAATTTGTGCGAGTGTTATTTCTGCACATTCAACGACTAAACCAGCATCTATGCTGTCGTAAGAAGTGATGTCTCCACGAACTTTTCCGTAGGTATCACATGATACATCATTATCTTTACTGGTATAAGCTGTATTTTTTACAGTATCTTGTTCTTCCAACTTTGATTTACCAAAGTTTTCTAAGAGAAGACATCCTGATACCCCGACATCATGTAAAATCACTACTTTGTCTTTACTGCTGATTTCATCAGTAGTTTCTCCACAGCCTGAGAGTAATAACATAGCAGAAAGTACTGCACTTGATACGATAATTTTCATCATATTTAATCCTTTTTATTATTTAATATAAAAAGTATAGTATAGAAATAGAATTCTTTTACTTAAATGGATTGTATTTATTTGTTTTGGGGAAGAAAGTGTGTATATATTCCCTCAAAAGAGAGGGAATAGTAGTTTTAGCAAGAGTAAGTAGTGATATACTCATGTGCTGTTGGGCGACCTTCAACTGGTACAACGTGTCTGTCGAACATGTAGCTTACATATTCCATAACATAATCAGAACTCATGATAGGTGCTAGGAAGTCATGGTCTTTTTCAAGTCCTTCTAGTGCATCTCTAAATGAGTTTGGAAGTTCAGGGATGCCTCTTTCAGCAATCTCTTCTCTTGTAAGTTCAAATAAATCTTCGTTAAATGGACCTACTAAATCATAACCACCATTTTTGATACCATCAAGACCTGCAATCATAAGTACTGCAAACGCAAGGTAAGGACAAGCAGTAGAATCTGGGAAACGTGTCTCAATTCTAGTTGCTGGTGCACCTGCACCATAAGGGATACGACAAGCAGCCGAACGGTTTTGGCTAGAGTAAGTAAGAATACGTGGCGCTTCAAAACCTGGAAGTAGTCTCTTAAATGAGTTTGTACTTGGGTTTGTAAATGCTGCTACTGCTTCTTTGTGTCTAAAGATACCAGAAAGGTAATCAAGTGCAGTTTTAGAAAGGTTTGCGTATGCACCCTCTTCATAGAATGTGTTTACACCATCTTTCCAAAGTGATTGGTGAACGTGCATACCATTTCCGTTATCATTGTAAATAGGCTTAGGCATAAATGTAGCTGTTTTACCATTAAGGTGAGCAACCATTTTTACAACATATTTATATTTTTGTACGTTATCAGCTGCAGTGATGATGTCTGAGTAAACGATACCAATTTCATGCTGGCCTTGTGCAACTTCGTGGTGACCAAGTATTACTTCTAAACCTACTTCTTCAAGAAGTAACATCATTTCAGCTCTTAAATCTACAGCAGAATCTGTTGGCATTACTGGGAAGTAACCCCCTTTAATTCTAGGTCTGTGACCCATGTTTCCATATTCACCGTAATCTTCGTTATCAGCCCAGTGACCTTCGTCTGTTTCTACTTTAAATGATTGGTGGTTGTCGTTGTCAACAATTTTTACATCATCAAAGATGAAAAATTCATTTTCTGGACCAAAGTATGCAGCGTCTGCTACACCCGCATCATCAAGTGCTTTAAGCGCTTTTTTAGCGATAGATCTTGGACATTTTGCATAAAGCTCATTTTTGTAGATGTCATATACATCACAAATAAGAATTACAGTACTGTCTGCTGTGAATGGGTCAAGGAATGCTGTTTGGACATCTGGCTTAAGAATCATATCTGATTCATTGATTGGTTGCCAGTTTTCGATAGATGAACCATCAAATGGAAGACCAGCTTCTAGCATTTTATCATCTACAGCACTTGCTCTGTATGAAATATGGTGCCATGCACCCTTAATGTCAGTGAATCTAAAGTCAATAAACTCAACTTCATTTTCCTCACAATATTTGTTAAATTCTGCCATGTTGTTTACAAATTTACCCATGTATAACGCTCCTAATTAAAATTTTATCCTTAGATTATAGCCATTCTAAAATAAATATGTATAGGAATTTTGCCTAAAAAGTAATCAATTGTTTATCTCGTCCTTTAAAAGTAACAGCTTTACTATATCCGATTTCTCGTGCAAGTGCTGTAGCCAAGTCATATCCTGTACCTATTTGATCTACTGCATGTGCATCAGAAGAGAACGTGATAGGAATATCGAGGGCATACGCTTCTTCAACTAATGCACGAGAAGGATACATTTCACCTATAGGTTTGCGTAAACCTGCTGTGTTTATTTCCATGACCATATTGGATGTTTTAATGGCTTTTAGGACATCTTTGGCTAACAGACGTATATCTTGTTTTGGCATAAATTTAAAGACTTTTATGAGGTCTAGATGTCCTACAATATCAAATTTACCAGACTTTGCCATGGCTTCGGTGGCGTCAAAGTAGGCTTGCCATATTTCATCTATATTTTTTTCTTTCCAGCCTCCGATAAACTCAGGATTGTCAAACCCCCATTTGTCTATGAAGTGTACAGAGCCTATAAGGTAGTCCACATCTGCATGAAGTACACGCTCATCCATGTGTCCTTGAAGCCAGTCTACTTCATACCCTAGTAAAATCTCTATGTCATTTTTGTATGTTTCTTTGGCATTGAGGATATCTGAAACATAGGCATCTATTTCATCAAACTTTAGTCTATAGTTTTCATCAAAATCCATTGGGGCATGCTCGGAAAATCCGTAAATATCTATGCCCAGTTCAATGGCTTTTTGGATGTACTCATCTACGGTACCTTCTGCATGGTTACATCGTATGGTATGGTTGTGTAAATCTACTCGTATTTTTCTATTCATAAAGTGATTTTAGCATATATTACCGTACTAAGTAAATACCTCAATTTTTGATGTAATGATTTCGTTCATAATCAAGGCAGATTTTTGAAGGACTCGCCTTAGCGAATTCGAGAAAATCTAACGCAGAGTATGGGCGAAAGCATTGCACCCTTTGGGAAGAGCGAGAAAAGGCAATCTGCAAGCAGATAAATTCTTGAATTACCTATGGGTAGTTCTTCAAATTTCTCTACTCACATCTCACCTTTCCTTACTCTTTCAAAAGTTGAGGTATTTACTTAGTACGGTAATCAAACTACTTTTTACTACTATTTAGATAAAATAGCTCTAATAATTTAGATAGGATAACTATGCAAAACAAAGTAGAACTTTTAGCACCAGCAGGTAACTTGGAGAAGATGAAAATTGCTCTAAACTATGGTGCTGATGCTGTGTATGGGGGAACAAGTACTTTTTCTCTTCGTATACGCTCAGGTAAAGAGTTTGACATGGACTCCTATGCAGAGGGTATAGCCTATGCCCATGAGAGAGGCAAAAAAGTTTACTCTACAGTGAACTCGTTTCCTTTTAACTCACAGATGAAACTCTACGAAAACCATATTGCGAAAATAGCAGAACTTAAACCTGATGCACTTATTGTCTCCTCTCCCGGAGTGGTGAAAATAGCTGCTAAAATTGCGCCAGATATTCCTATTCACCTCTCTACTCAAGCCAATGTAATGAATGCGATGGATGCAGAGGTCTATTATGACTTGGGTGTAAAGCGTATCATCGTGGCACGTGAGATAAGCCTTAAAGATTGTGAAGCGATTAAAAATCATATACCAGACTTGGAGCTTGAAATCTTTGTGCATGGTTCTATGTGTTTTGCTTATTCTGGGCGTTGTCTTATATCATCGCTACAAACAGGGCGTGTTCCCAACCGTGGTAGCTGTGCAAACGACTGTCGTTTCCCCTATGAAATTTATGCTCATAACCCTGAGTTGGGGACTACTTTTAGACTTGATGAAGAAGAGGGCATAGGTACCTACATCATGAATGCCAAAGATATGAATATGGCTTCTCATGTAGATGAAATCATGAAATCAGGCGTGATTGACTCGCTTAAAATTGAGGGGCGTACAAAGTCTCCATACTATGCAGGTGTCGTTACAAAAGCGTATCGTCATGCTATAGATGACTATTATGCCAATGACTTTGATGAAAAGCGTTACCAAAGAGAGCTTGGTACCACACAAAACCGTGGATTTACCGATGCCTACTTACTCTCTCGTCCATTTGAGAGAAATGATGCAGAGTCAAATGACTTTTCTATTCAGTATGGTACCCATCAGGTAGCAGGATTGGTAAGTGAAGATGGTTTTACATGGAAATGTAAAGACAAGACCTGTTTGGGGGATGCTGTAGAGATTGTACTTCCTGTAGGGGCTACAGTTGATTTGGTAGACAATGAGATAGGCAAGATAGATGAAGTTAATGGACAGTATTGGCTGACATTTAAGAAGTTAACGACCAAAGATGGTAAAGAGTTAGAGTGTGTACATAGTGGAAATGTCAATGATATTCTTTTACCGACAAAGTTACCAGGTTATACGATTTTACGTCGTAAGATAGCTGAAGCTTTGGAAAAAAAAGGTCTTACTGAAGATTCAACACCAATGAAGTTAGAACAAGAAACAAAATAAACCAAACATAAAGGAATAAAAAATGAAATTCGTATCCATCGTAATGGGAAGTAAAAGTGACTATACAATTATGTCTGAATGTGCAGATACACTGAAGAAATTTGGTGTACCGTATGAGCTTATTATCTCTTCTGCGCATAGAAGTCCAGAAAGAACTAAGACATATATGAAAGAAGCAGAGGCAAAAGGTGCGCAAGTGTTTATCGCCGCAGCAGGTATGGCAGCACACCTTGCAGGTGCTTTGGCAGCAAGTACAACCAAACCAATCTTGGGTGTACCTATGGAGTCAGGACCACTTAAAGGTGAAGATGCACTTCTTAGTACTGTAATGATGCCAGCCGGTATGCCTGTAGGTACACTAGCCATTGGCAAAGCGGGAGCGGTGAATGCTGCTTATCTTGCTATTCAAATCATGGCACTTCAAGATGATGAACTCAAAGTGAAACTTCAAGAAGACCGTATTAGCAAAGCGAAAAAAGTTGAGCTTGACTCTTCTGAAATTGAAACAATACTTTAATATAAAGAACAGAAATATGAATAATAATGCCATTACCTTTAGTGATATGTTGCTCAAACTTCAGCAGTTTTGGGCTGAACAAGGATGTAATATCGTGCAACCTTACGACATTCCATCTGGAGCAGGGACATTTCACCCTGCGACACTCCTAAGAAGTCTTGACTCTAAGCCTTGGTCTGCTGCATATGTGGCACCTTCACGACGTCCTACTGACGGACGCTATGGAGAGAATCCTAATAGACTTGGGGCGTATTATCAGTTTCAGGCACTCATTAAACCTAGCCCTGACAACATTCAAGAGCTTTATCTGAAATCACTTGAATATTTAGGACTGAATTTGCAAGAGCATGACATCCGTTTTGTCGAAGACAACTGGGAGTCACCAACACTTGGTGCTTGGGGTCTTGGCTGGGAAGTATGGCTTGATGGTATGGAAGTGACACAGTTTACTTACTTTCAGCAAGTTGGAGGTATCGCCTGTGACCCTGTGGCTGTGGAGATAACCTATGGTACAGAGAGACTGGCTATGTATTTGCAGGGCGTAGACTCTGTTTATGACCTTGTATGGAACAAAATGGGTGACACTGTGACTACTTATGGAGACGTACATAAAGAGACAGAGTATGAATTCTCAAAGTACCACTTTGAGGTAGCCAATGTAGAAAATCTGTTCCAACACTTTGAAGATGCTTCTAACGAATGTAAAGTCTGTTTGGATGCGGGACTTCCTTTGCCTGCCTATGACCAGTGTATGTTAGCTTCTCATGCCTTCAATGTATTAGATGCACGTAAAGCTATCTCTCAGGCGCAGAGACAGAACTATATCCTTAAAGTAAGAGAGCTTTCTATAGGGTGTGCGCAGTTATATAAGGCTCAAGAAGAAGAAAGAAATGCAAGGGTTAAAGCGTAGGGTGCTGTTGATACAGCACCTTTTGATTTTTTATATACAATGCTTTTGAATTTGCAATCATATTATAGAAGGTGCGGTGGCAACCGCATCCTACGGAGTTAATCATGAAACTACAAGAAATATACAACCATTTAGACAGAATAAGTCCCTTTGAACTTCAAGAAAAATGGGATAATTCTGGGTTGATTGTAGGTGACTTAAATCGTGAGGTCTCACAAATAGTAGTCTCTTTAGATATTGATTTTTCTATGATAGATGAGGCAAAAGAGGGGACACTGTTTGTGGTACATCATCCTCTTATATTTGGAAAACTCACACAACTTGATTTTGCTAAATACCCTTCAAATCTTATGGAAAAAATGATACTCAAAAAGCAGTCATGTATTGCTCTGCATACAAACTTTGATCAGACACATCTCAATAAATATGTGTTTACCAAGATTTTAGGCTTCACTTTGGAGTCTCAAAATGCTTTTCTTTGTACAACAAAAGGTACATGGAATTACAAAGCACTTTTGAACTTGATAAAAGAGAAATTGGAGCTTCCTACACTAAGAGTAGTAGGCAAGAAAGAGAATATAAAATCTATCGCTTTATGTACAGGAGCTGGGGCTTCTTTAATCGATGAGGTAGAGGCTGATTGTTTCTTGACAGGTGACATCAAATACCATGATGCGATGAAAGCGATGAGTGAAGATTTGATGATGATAGATATCGGACATTATGAATCTGAGAAGTTTTTTGCCCAGATATTGATAGATGAATTGAAAGTTTTACCTATTTTGGCTATAATTGCGAATTCTAAAAACCCATTTCATACTGAAACGTATTAAAAATAGGTTCTTAAACCTGTAAAAAGTTACAGAAATACCCTTAAATCCTAAAGGACAGAGATTGAACAAACACTTAAATGAGCTTATTGAACTATCTAACAATGACAAAGCAATTGACTCTTATACACCAGAACTTGAGGCTGCAGATAAAAAAATAGCAAAGATTCAAAAAAAGATTGATGCAGCACAAGGTGAATTAGATACATTAAATGCAGATATTGCTGATAATGAAGCAAAAGTAAAAACATTTGATGAACAACTGACACTTCTTAATGAGCAACTCTCTTCGAATGCAAAGAAACTTAAAGAGATTTCAACAGAAAAAGAGATGAAAGCACTCTCTTTGGAAGAAGATATCGCAAAAGAGAAAATGACTTTTGCAAATGAAGAGATAGAAAGACTTCAAGCGATTAATGAAACGAAAAAAGCGCTACTTGAAGAAGCAAGTGAAAAGGTAACTGCCTTAGCTGCTGAATTCAAAGCAATGGACGAAGTAGTTTCTGTAGAAAAAACTGAGATTGAAAAAGCAAAAGGTGAACTTTTTGTAAAAAGAGAAGAGCTTAGTAGAAACCTTGAGCAAAAAGTACTTGCATTCTATGAAAAAATTCGTATTTGGGCAGGGAACACAGCAGTTGTACCTGTAAAGAAACAAGCATGTTACGGATGTTACATGAAGCTTAATGATAAAACATATGCAGAAGTGATTAAAGCAGATGAGATTGTAAACTGTCCTCACTGTGGACGTATTTTATACCTAGAGCCTGTTACAGCTGAAGCATAACAAGTGTCACACTATGGAGAAAACATTCTTTTTTCTCTATAGTCTGCTTGCTTTTTTACTTTACTTCTTAGCACTTCCTTTTTTACTTCTATTTTCTTTTAAATCAAAATATAAAGATTCATTACCGGCTAGATTTTTCTTATGGAAAAACCCACCTTTAATAGCTCATGGTATATGGTTTCACTCATGTAGTTTTGGAGAGGCAAAAGCCATTAAGCCACTGGTAGACAAATTACCTCGTGAACTACTGCGTATGAGTAGCACAACACACACGGGTTATGATGCTATTTTAGACTATACGCAAGAGAGTCGTTACTTGCCTTTTGAATCACTGCTCTTTTTTTGGCTAAAACCTCAAAAAGCTTTGGTAGTCATGGAAGCAGAGTTTTGGTATTTGCTTTTTGCTTTGGCACAAAAAAGAGGAGCAAAGACTCTGCTTATCAATGCGCGTATGTCTGACAGGTCTTACCCAAAGTATGTACGTATGGGGTGGCTCTATAGACAGATATTTAAACACATTGATGAAGTCTATGCCCAAACTGTGTTAGACAAAGAACGCTTAGAGTCTTTAGGTGCAAAAAATGTTGTGGTGACAGGGAATATTAAACTATCATCTCTCCCAAAAGTTACTCAAACGTTGGTAAAACCTTCTGGATTGATTATTTGTGCAGCCAGTACACATGAAACAGAAGAAGCGTTAATTTTAGATGCTTTTTATAGATTAAAAAAAGAGCAGAGTGAGGCAAGATTAATTGTCGTGCCACGACACCCTGAACGTTTTGACAAAGTAGCAGGTATGATAGAGGCTTTTAGTAAACCTAACAATCTTCTATGGCATCGGTACTCTGAGAACGAGAGTCTAGAAGACGACATTATACTTATTGATGCCTTGGGTGAATTGGTCAATATCTATAGTATTTCAGACATTGTGATACTTGGTGGAGCATTTAAGCCTATAGGGGGGCACAATGCTGCGGAAGCTGCACAGTTTGGGTGTAAGATTATCTCAGGTAAGCATTATTTTAATCAGGTAGATATTTTTGGAGCCATTGAAGGTATTGCTATAGTGGAAGCATCCAATCTTTCTCGCAGGCTTTTACAGCATGGGCTTTTGAAACCTACAAGACTGAAATATCGTACAGATATATCACCTATTGTGAAGAGTCTTGAAGATGTTTTATGAGATAAAGGAAGATAGGGTAAGTTTACGTATTAAGGCACAGCCTAATGCGAGCAGATCAGAGTTTTGCGAACTTTATGGAGAAGACGCCGTAAAGATACGCATCAAAGCACCAGCAGTTGAAGGTGCAGCAAACAAAGAGTTAGTAAAATTTCTCTCAAAAAGTTTTAAAGTCCCAAAAAGTGATATAATTTTTAAAACGGGACAAAATAGTAAAATAAAAATAATAGAATTTCCACTAACGGAAAAATTTAGTATATGGATAGAAAAAAATGGCTACAGATAAAGCATACAAAGTCTTAGCAAGACAACAAGACATTTCAAATAAAAAAGCAAAAGACCTCATAGACAGAGGGCTAGTGTTTGTAGAAGATAAAAAAGTGAAAATAGCACGTGCAGACATACACACGGAGACATTTTTTCGTATAGAATACCCTGAAGATATAGAAATACTCTACCAAGATGATGACATCATTGCTATCAATAAACCAGCACAGGTAGATAGCTATGATATTCAAGATGCTATTGATGGTGCAGAACTTTTACATAGACTTGACCGTGATACTTCAGGCGTGTTGCTTTTAGGTAAGAACAGAGCGTTTATAGATAGAGCTATTAAAGAGTTTAAGGCACGCAAAGTTGAAAAACATTATGTGGCATGGATAGAAGGTGTGTTGTATGAAAAGGTAGAGATAGATGAACCTATCTTTACCATCAAAAAAGGCAAAGCATTTTCGCTTATAGACCCTCTACGTGGGAAAAAAGCACATACTGTAGTGAAGCCAGAAGAGTTACAGGGCAAGAAGTCTAAAGTACATATAGAAATAACCACAGGACGTACACACCAAATACGTGTACACTTGGCACATATTGGTCACCCCATCGTAGGTGATGAACAGTATGGAAGCCGTACACAGTCTAAACGTGTACTACTACACTCTGCTAAGATGAAGATACTCGACTATGAGTTTAATGCCAAAGAGCCTAAAGATATCGCTAGATATAAATAAGTTTCAAAGTTTCTCTTGGAGGGCATGTGACCAAATGGTCCAACGCCAGTAGACAAAAATACCATACAGCAATGCCGGCAAAATCAATATGAGTGCATAGAGTATGGAAAATGATGAGAGTGCCTGAGCATGTCTGTCACTCACTGTATGTTGCAGGGAACCTATCATTATGAGTCCAATATCCCACATACTATGAAAAAGCATGACGGGCCATATGGCACCTATTCTTAAACGCAGTGTCGCATACATGAACCCTGCTGCTGCTGTTGCATGGATGACTTGGTAGGTAGTAGCATAAAACTCTGCGCCTACCAACAGATTGATGTAGTGGAAAACTCCAAAAATGAGTGCACTTAACAAGACGGTACTTAATACCCCAAATTTTGTTTCTAATCCATGATACAAAATACCTCTAAAAAGTAATTCTTCTGTAAATCCGAGCATAAGTAATATAAGTAAAAAAGAGAACATTTGTTTTAGATTTACAAAACCGAAAAATAAAGTGCTTCCTTTGTCTTCAACCAGTGCAATAACAAATAAAATAAGTAAAAATAGAAGTGGTGGAAGAAGAAATTTTAAGCCACCTGCATGTATAGGTTTGAATCCTACTTCTTTCCACCACTTTAAGAGTGTAACAAGTGTGACAAGCACACTAAAAATAACAATCTGGGTTTTCCATTGGTAGATAATGTTGGTGATATCTGACAGGGCTTTTTTACTTGGGTCAATATCAATATATATTGCAGGGACAATAAACCATGCAGCATAAAGTACAATAATAAGTAATGCAGTAAAAAGTGCATGTGTGCGGAAAATAGTTAGCATATTAGTCTGTATCTCCTCACATTGTGAATAACGTTTTGAACTTTTATAGTATACAGAAAATAGTGTGAATAGGTGAAGAGATTTCAAGTGCATAAAATTTAGACAGATTTACAGTGAAACTACTTGACATTATTTGGCGTATACAGCTAGAATATATCATGATAGAAATAGTTTAGTTAAAGCCGTTTTATAAAAGATAACTGAAACCGCAGAAAAAAGTGAGATAAACATAGGAATTTCGTTTCCTTTTTGAAGTACTCTGATTGAAGAGTACTTTGAAGATGAAATATTCATCTAAAACAATAATAGAAGTATTGGCTTGTTTGTGTGCCAATATGAGAGATTGTTGTAAGTTCTTTAACAATTTATTGTCAATGACATTAAAAATACAAAGGGAGTATTGATTTG
>VCAW01000154.1 GCA_013607775.1 Campylobacterota bacterium
TATAAGAGTGGCATGGGTATTTGCATATTGGCAATATCGCAGATGCCATCCTGGACAGAGTAGTGCACAATGCATATAAAATTGAGATAGATGGTCCCTCACATAGAAAGGAAAATGCTAAAAAAGCAATTACCAAAGATGACATGTTTCCCTTCTTTTTGTGCCGCAATTACATTACGCATATTACTCTCAACCGCGATGTATGTTACACCTTGTGTTGCCAACTTTTCACAAATCTTTCGTCCTAAACGACCATACCCCAGCACCACGACATGATGGTCCAGCTTTTGTGCGTTTATGGAAACATCAAGTGCATCTTCTGATTGGAGTATCCTATCGGTTAACCATGCGATGTTTCTTAGCACAAAAGGTGTCAAAATCATAGAAAGGATAATCGTTACGATGAGTATCTGTGATATGGTAGGGTCAAGCAGATGTTTTGCATTTGCCAATTCAAAGACAACCAGTCCAAACTCACCCAGTTGAAAAAGTGCCAAAGCTGTTTTAACTGCAGTTCTTTTGATGGTTACACGAGAGACAAGTAGAAATATAATCGACATTTTTACTACTGTAAAAAGTAACAAAAGCCCCATTATAGTCAAATAATGTTCAGCTATAATGCTAAAATCAATCTGCATACCTACAGTAATAAAGAAAATCCCCAACAGAAGATCTCTAAAGGGTATAAGATCGGCTTCGACCTGATGTTTATAGTGTGTCTCAGCGATAATCATCCCTGCGATAAAGGCACCCAATGAGTAAGAAAAGCCCAGTGCATGTGCCAATACCGAAGCACCCATAACCAAAAACAGAATAGAACCTATAAATATCTCGTCAGAATTACTTTTTACTACTTCATTAAAAAATGGTTCAAGTATAAATTTCCAAATGCCCATAAAATGATAAACAGAACAATGGCATCAAAACTTGTTTTTAAAAGCAGGGTAGTTAAAGAGAGATTATCTATGGAAAAAACAGTAATCATCAACAAGATTGGAATTACCATAATGTCTTGAAAAATAAAGATACCCAAAGAGCGTCTTCCATACTCTTTGTTGATGTCACGGTTAGAGTTTAGTATTTTCAAGACAATAGCTGTAGAGGAGAGTGCCAAAGCTGCCGCTATGATGATGGAAGCTTTAACCGCTATACCAAAAAGAAAATGTGAAAGCAGGAAAAAGGTGAGCATACTCAGCCCTACTTGTAAACTTCCAAACAAAAAGACCTCTTTTTTCATTTTAATGAGGTGTTGTATGGAAAACTCAAGCCCAATAGTAAACATAAGAAATACAATACCAAACTCTGCGATGATGTGTAGTTCTTCTGAATTGTTCTGATGGTTCAGATGGAGCATAGCACTGATAATCACACCGGTGGCAATGTAACCTATAATCGTAGGTATATGTAAACGCGTTAGTATAAGGTTTGTAATGGTTGCTATAAATATAGTGAGTACAATAATTTCAAGCATAGTGTCTCTTTCCTTATACAAATAAAGTTCTAATAATTGTAACACAATAAAAAGCTAAGTAAAAAACAATGATAAAATAATGATTATAAGTGAATTATTGGTTGCGGGAGGCGGATTTGAACCACCGACCTTCGGGTTATGAGCCCGACGAGCTACCAAACTGCTCTATCCCGCGACAGGATTTTTCAAAGATATTTAAATCTATAGGTAATAAAATT
>VCAW01000155.1 GCA_013607775.1 Campylobacterota bacterium
GCATGAGATTTATAATTCCTAGCCATAGCTAAGACGAAGTCAATATCTTGTGCAAGATTGAGTTTGCAAAGCCCTTTGTGGATATCACCTATCTTAGAGGTTCCCTTAACAACTTTTTAGATAAAATAATCCATTAAATTTGCTAAGCTTATAGCTTGGCTCGGAGTATAACACATGGAAAAAGCAAAATATATTTGGATGGATGGTGAACTTACACCTTGGGACGATGCACAAGTACACGTTCTTACACATACACTACATTACGGTAATGGTGCTATAGAAGGAACCAAAGCCTACAAAACGGTAGATGGAAGATGTGCCATTTTTAAACTACAAGAGCATACACAAAGACTTTTAAACTCATCTAAAATGACACTGATGGATGTACCTTATACTGTTGAAGAACTTAATGCTGCACAAGTCAAACTACTTCAGGAAAATGAACTTTTTGAAGGTGCCTACATCAGACCACTCGTATATCTTGGATATGGTGTTATGGGTCTGTACCACAAAGAGTGTCCGGTACAGGTTTCTATCTCTGCCTGGGAATGGGGAGCGTACCTTGGTGAAGAAGGTCTTAAAAAAGGGATTAGACTTAAAATCTCTTCTATGACACGTACCCCAAACACTTCAGGTATGGGTAAAGCCAAAGCCGTAGCAAACTACCTTAACTCACAAATGGCTAAATATGAAGCTGTTGAAGCTGGATATGACGAAGCGCTTTTACGTGATGACCAAGGGTACATCGCTGAAGCTTCAGGTGCATGTTTCTTCATGGTAAGAGATGGAAAACTTATCTCTCCGCCATCAGACAACACACTCGAGTCGATTACACAGGCAACCGTTATAGACTTGGCAAATGATATGGGTATTGAAGTGGTACGCCGTCGTATCACACGTGAAGAAATTTATGTATGTGATGAGTGTTTCCTTACAGGTACAGCTGCTGAAGTTACCCCTGTACGTGAAGTAGATGCACGTATCATTGGGGCAGGAAGCCGTGGACCTGTGACAGAAAGACTACAAGCCGCATATTTTGATGTTGTAGCAGGTAAAAATCCTGACTACATCCAACATTTAACGTATATCAATTAAGGAACTTTAATGCCAGCAGATATGAACGATTATTTTAAAAAGAAAAAACCAAGTAACAACATGAACAATAATTCAAATAACAATGGAGGGGGAAATAACTTTAACAATCCTCTTGGAAACATGGGAAAAGGTGCACCATTTCTTATTATCCTTGTTGTGATTGTCTTTGCACTGATTGCATTTAAACCATTTACCATTATCAACTCAGGTGAAGTAGGAATTAAAATCAACACCGGTAAATTTGAAGAAAAACCACTAAGGGCTGGGCTTCACTTTTTCATCCCTGTGCTTCAAAAAATCATCCCTGTTAATACGCGTATCAGACTGATTACTTATTCTAACGTCACTACAGGTGCTTTAGGTGACAACTATAGAGGTTTTGAAGGCGGATTGCGCAGAAACCCTGCCATTACAGTACTAGATAAAAGAGGACTTACAGTCAATATTGACATCGCTGTACAGTATAGACTTAAAGCTGAGTCTGCACCAGCAACCATAGAAAAATGGGGTTCAAGCTGGGAAGAGAAAATCATCAACTCTAAAGTAAGAGAAGTAGTACGTGACGTTGTAGGTCAATACACAGCAGAACAACTTCCAGAAATGCGTAACCAAATCGCAGCTGCCATTGAAGTGAAAGTAAAAGAGAGTGTTGATTCACTTCCTAACAAACCTGTTGTACTTGAATCTGTAGAGCTTAGAACTATTAACCTGCCACCAAAAATTAAAGAGCAAATTGAAAAAGTACAAATTGCAAAACAAGACGTAACCATTGCAATACAAGAAAAAGCAAAAGCCATACAACAAGCACTTAGAGCCGCAGAAGTAGCAAAAGGTGTAGCACAAAAAAACCGTATTGAGGCACAAGGTGAGGCAGATAAAATTCGTATCGAAGCTGACTCCCAAGCAAAAGCAAATAAACTTATCTCTAGTTCACTCACAGAGCAACTTCTGCAACTAGAACAGATTAAGACACAAGGTAAGTTCAATGATGCGCTTAAAGTCAACAAGGATGCACAAATCTTCCTAACACCTGGTGGGGCAGTACCTAATATTTGGGTAGATGCCAAAGGTAAGCAACAACGTTTAATGGGTGCACAATAGAAGAAACCCTATAAGGTGTTGTCCCTGAGACAACACCCATTACAACCTCAATAATTTAACGGTGTTGTGAGGGCACAACACCCTACACATGGAGAAACATCATGAACATCGACTGGAACAAAAATCCCCTCATCCCTGCCATTGCACAAGATGCTGAGACCAACCAAGTACTTATGCTTGCTTATATGAATGAAGAGGCTTATACTCTCACATTGGAAACTGGATATGCACACTACTTCAGTCGGAGCAAACAACGTATCTGGAAAAAAGGTGAAAGCTCTAACCATACCCAAGAGGTAAAAGATGTACTGCTGGACTGCGATGCAGATACTGTCATACTCAAAATCAAACAAAATGGTGTTGCCTGTCATACAGGACGTAAAAGCTGTTTCTTTACCTCTGTCATGCAAGATAAAATTATCTTGGACAAAGAGGTAGATACCGATGCTATCTATGGTGTTGTTGATACCCTTTACCACACAATATTAGAACGCAAAAATGCACCAGAAGAACAAAAGTCATGGACTAAAAAACTTTTAGATGACAAAGAGCTCATGCTAAGTAAAATTCGTGAAGAGGCAGATGAAGTATGCGTTGCTATAGACGAAGAGAGTGATGAACAAGTCATCTACGAATCTGCCGATCTTCTCTACCATACACTTGTAGGTTTGGGATACAGAGATGTCTCACCAGATAGAGTCAAACAAGAGTTAGCAAGAAGATTTGGAATGTCTGGGATTACAGAAAAAGAGAGTCGTTCTAAAAAATAACGTGTATACCGTGTGCTTACCGATTGGTAAGCACACAAGCTAATTTAACATCCACCAGCACATCCTAATGTATTTTCATTCCCTCCAGCAAAATACTTTCCATCAAAACTTACCAATGAATACTGTCTATCTTCACCCAAAGACTCTTTAAGCCCTTCTATCGATAAAAATCCAAGTGAATCAGCTCCCATATTGGCAGCTATCTCTTTTGGTGTAAATTTCGTAGAGATCAGCTCATCTTTTGTTGGGGTATCTATCCCATAACGACAAGGAAACTTTATCTCAGGTGCCGCGATACGCATATGTACCTCTTTTGCCCCTGCATCCTTAAGCATGCGTACAATCTGCTTAGAGGTTGTTCCACGTACCAAAGAGTCATCAATAATTGCTACTCTTTTACCTTCAATAAGATGTGCAATAGGAGAGAGTTTGAGTTTTACTTTTAGGTCACGTATCTCTTGTGTAGGCTCAATAAATGTACGTCCTACATAGTGGTTACGCACAATTCCCATCTCAAACGGTACACCCATCCCCTCTGCATAACCACGTGCTGCGGCTACACCAGAGTCTGGTACAGGCAATACAAGATCAATGTCTGCTGGTGTCTCTTTTGCCAATCTTTTTCCCATCTCTAAACGCATTTCATAGACATTTTTACCATCAATGATAGAGTCTGGTCTTGCAAAATAGATATACTCAAATGCACAAGGGTGATAATCTGCTTCAAATACTATTTGTGAAGATGGTTCTTTACCCTCTTCAAATATTAGCATTTCTCCAGGCTCTACGTCGCGTACAAACTCTGCACCTACCAGCTCAAAAGCACATGTCTCAGAAGCTACGATGTATCCACCATCTTTTAACTTACCAAGGCTGAGTGGACGAATACCAAAACGGTCACGTATGACAAACATTTTAGACCTACTCTGAATTGCTAGACAATATGCACCTTCAATCTTGGTCAACATATCCTTAATACGGTCTTCTAACGAATCTTTTTGCGATTTGGCAATAAGATGAATGATATTTTCCGTATCCATATCAGTTTGGAAAATGGCACCTCTGTCGATAAGTTCTGTTCTAACCTCTTGTTTATTGATAAGGTTACCATTATGCACTACAGAAATTTCACTCAGTTTATACTTAGCAAATACAGGTTGTGCATCGCCTGCAGATTCACTCCCTGCTGTCGAGTAACGGTTGTGACCCACAGCACATCCACCATCTAAACTATCGAGTGTAGTTTGAGAAAATACATCTGCAACCATTCCTCTTTTTTTATAAAGTTTTATCTTCTCACCGTTTGCTACAGAGATACCAGTAGCCTCTTGCCCACGATGCTGCATAGAGAAAAGCGAATAATACGCTACAGTTGAAGCTTTTTTTGCACCAAATACACCGACGATTGCACACATATTATATTCCTAAACAGTCATTGATAGAGTAAAGTCCACTCTCTTGGTTGACTAGCCATTTTGCTGCTCTTATAGCACCTTTAGAGAATGTCTCTCTACTTGTAGCGGTATGGTTAAGTTCTAAAAACTCACCATCATTGTAAAAACCAACCGTATGACGTCCCACGATGTCTCCACCACGTAATGCCATCACGGCTATCTCGTCTTTGGTTCTAGCACCTATCTGACCATCACGTCCAGAGACACGTACTTTATCTAAGTCCAATCCTCTACCTTTAGCAGCAAACTCACCTAAAGTAAGTGCTGTACCACTTGGAGCATCTACTTTATGTTTATGGTGTTGCTCTACGATTTCGATGTCAAAGTCCTGTAAGGTTGCAGATACTTTTTCAACAAGTTGTTTAAGCAGTGCAATCCCTGCAGACATATTTGATGCGTACAAGACTGGCATCTTTTTAGATGCTTCTTCCATAAGGTTTTGCTGATGTTCTGTAAAACCTGTGGTTGCTATCACCAATGGTGTTGGGTTTTCAAGTGCTGTTTCACACAGTTCCTGTGTCGCTGCTGGCGCTGAAAAGTCTATGACAATGTCGCAGTTTTCTAAAAGTGCTTTCATGCTGTTAGTCACAAGTACATCACTCGGTAAATCTCTTTTCAACTCATCAAATACATGTACTGCACTCAAAGGTAACACATCATCATGTAACAAAGAATCTATAAGAAGATTACCCACTCTACCTGTACTACCGACGATACCTACTTTAGCCATTATTGTTGCTCCTGAATATATGAAATTACTTGTAATGCTGCGATGGAACCATCTCCTGCAGCAGATACCACTTGTTTTGGTGCTTCTATACGTATGTCACCTGCAGCAAAAAGCCCAGGTACAGATGTCTTCATGGAAAGGTCAACAATCACTTGACCCCAATCATTCATCTTGCAGATAAACTCACCTTTATCATCTTTGAGTACTTCATTACGTACATCATGTCCGACAAATACAAAAAGTCCTGTGTTTGCCATATCTGTAATCTCATCTGTTTTTACATTTTTTATCTTCACACCTTGAAGTCCCATAGCATCACCATAAGCCTCTTCTATCACAGAGTCTGTGACTAGATGTATATTCTCTTTTCTCATCACTCTATCGAGTGTAGGAGGGGCTGCTCTAAATTCATCACGTCTGTGTACCACATAAACATCCGAACAGATATTAGAAAGATAATACGCTTCTTCAAGCGCAGTATCCCCACCACCCGGTACAGTCACAGGTTTGTTTTTATAGAAGAATCCATCACAAGTTGCACAGGTACTCACACCTTTTCCAAAAAATGCATCTTCACCGTTAAATCCTGCACGTTTTGGAGTAGAACCGGTACAGACGATAACAGTCATCGCTTCTACAGTATCTCCACCTTCTAATGTGACAGTAAAGTGTTCACCCGTTTTGGCTACATTTTCTACTTTTTTCATCTCATGCTTAAGACCAAAGTGAAAACACTGTTCTTGCCAGGTATCCATAAAGTCCATACCTGTTTTGTCATGTTCAAAAAATCCTGGATAGTTCTCTATCTCAGAACTTTGTGTAATCTGACCACCAGGCATACCCATCTCAAACATGGTAACATTTTGAAGTCCGCCACGTGTTGCGTAGAGCCCTGCAGTTAAGCCTGCTGGTCCACCACCGATAATCGCACAATCTAACATGTTAAATCCTTCAATAAAAAGTAAAATGTTTAAACAAATAGCACATATTATACTATGAAATTACTTGGTTAAAAATTTTAAGAGATTGTATCTAAATGTAAGTGTAAAAGAGGTGTAGTTAAGAGGGATAAATCCCTCTTTTAACGCATGACTTAAAGAATTGCGTTTAATTTTTCAGCAAATGCATCTTTAGAAGCTGCACCAACCATTTGGTCTACCATTTCACCATCTTTGAAGAAAAGAATAGCTGGGATAGATCTGATACCATATTTTACTGCGATATCTTGTTGCTCATCTGTGTTTACTTTAGCGATTGTTGCTTTACCATCAAAATCTTCAGCAAGTTCTTCGATTACTGGAGCAATCATTCTACAAGGTCCACACCATGGAGCCCAGAAGTCTACCATTGTTACGCCTTCGTTGATTGTTGCATCAAAGTTGTCATTTGTTAATTCTACATATTTTGCCATATTTATTCCTTTGTATTGTAATTTCAAAAATTATAGCGCAATTACATTAATAACTCTATTGTCATTGCTTATATTTTTTATAATATCTATATCTTGTGCAGTAATTGTGTATTATTAGGACTAAATATATCTGAATTAAAGTTTCTTTAATGGAATTTCAGGAAATTCTGAAGAACGTGTTCCTGGTATTGCTTCTGTTTTTGCACCCTTTACTGTATAAACAAAAGATATTTTGGGTTTATCTGTACTATTTTTATTGGCTCTGTGTAAAAGTAACGAGTGAAAAAGTACCACATCGCCTTTATGTAAATTTGTAGAGACTTTTGTAGCTATAATTTTTTTATTTTCTTCTTCTGTTTGGGAAAAATACTCTTTATCATCAAATTGTGTTGCAGAAAATTGCATTTTGTGACTACCGGGAATGAACTCTAACACACCATTTTCGCTATATTCATCATCTAGTGCCAGCCACACACTCACCAAGTTGTCATCACTATAGCGCCAATAACGTCTGTCTTGGTGCCATGAAGTTGCAGTACTGTAGTAAGGCATTTTTGTCATAATAGAGTTATGATGTGCTGTGGTAATCACCACTTCATCATCTAAAACTTGCTGCAAAACAGGACGAATATTTCTGTTTTCCATCCATGCTTTAAACAGTGCATCACGTTTATAGACTTGACGTAATCTACGCACCGTAATATGCTCTTCCTTAGCATGAGAACTATAGTCAGTCACAGCAGTACGATATGCTTTATCTCTACTGTCATAACCTATCTCTGTCTCTATGGGTTCTATCTTGGCATCTAGATGTATCTGTGCCATTCTTAAAATATTGTCACAACTTTTAGCATCTAAAAAGTTACGCAAAACAATAAAGCCGTCTTTGTTAAATTGTGCCAATTGTTCAGCTGTAAGTTGCATAAGCGTACCTTTCATTTATCATAGAAAATTATTATAGCGTAACATTCTCTATAAATTCCACCTCATCGCCACGCACGATAAGTGCATCTATACTAAACGCCAAATCTAACTGTTTGACTTTTAGATAGTACTGTGCAGAGTTAATCACTTTACGAAGCTTCGCAGGTGTTACATTGTAGACAGGATCAAACGTATCAGACTTACCACTCTTGACCTCTATAAAATGAAGCACATCATCACACTGGGCAATAATGTCTATCTCCCCCAAGTTTTCTGGCAAAGTAGTTACGTTCTAAGATGACATAACCCTCCTGCTCCAAAAACTGTGTCGCAAGAGTTTCACTCTCATCTCCGAAAAGTTTGGGAAGTTCACGCATCTATCATCCTCGCTATCTTGATGTCGCATATTGCGACTTCAAGTTTTAATATAAGGGAAGTATAAAATAAAAAAGAGAAGGAAGTTAAAAATATGTCAAATTGTCATATTTTTAATCAAAAAAATTATAAGGTCACAAATTGTGACCTTATTCTCTACCCACAAGCTACTTCATCCCCTACAGGAATAATATCTACTTTGATGGACTTAAAGCGTGCCGTCCAGATAAGTTCATCTGCTTCGTCTCCAAAGACAGCGTTAATGCGGCTTTTTGCATGATGGAAGGTACAAAAAAGTGTACGTGATTTTACTTTGTTTGTAAATTTCACGGTAAGTGCTTCACTCTCTCCATACTCTGATTTGAGTATGACTTTGTTTCCTAGTTTTTGCTCATCTTCCAGAGGTGCAAGAAGTAAGTCTTCGTCATACTTACGCATGAGTTTGTCTGTCTGCTTAGTTTGGGCTGCATTGTTGTAGTGGGCTAATGTACGTCCAGTGGTGAGATAGTAGCCTTCATAGCTCTCTTTGTAGAAAGTACCCTCAAGTATCTCTTGTACTTGCCCACGTGGCTCATACTGCTTGTACACATACTTACCAAGCCCATCATCTGTACGGAAGTCAAGCAGGTGAAGTACTGGTGTATCTTCAAGGTAGATAGGCCACTGCATACCACGCTTACGGTGACGCTCTAGTCTATAGTAGTTTGCACCTGAGAAACGTACAGGAGCTACTTCACGTACCTCGTTCCATACATCTTCAGATGTTTTGAAATTAAAGTTCTCACCATCTCCAAGCTTATCTGCCATTTGAGTCAGTACTTCCCAGTCATCTGGAAGGTCTGACTCTACAAGAGGCTGAGAGAGGTGAAGTCTACGCATTGCGTTGACATAGACACCTGTCTTTTCATACGCAGATTTTACCCCTATGACAATGTCTGCTTTTTTAGTCACATCGGTCATAAAGAGTTCTTGTACCATACAGAACTCCAGCATGTCCATCGCTTTGTCTATCTTGTTGATGTTAGAATGAATGTGCGTAATGTCTTCACCCATGTTGAGTAGTGCTTTAATACGTCCATCCAACATCGCATCCATAAGTTGTGGAGTCATCATACCTTCTACTTTTGGCTTTTGATAGTCTGGTGCAAAATATGGTAAACAACCCATATCACACGCACCTTGTACGTTATTTTGTCCACGTAGTGGCATGAGTCCTGCCCCTGTTTTACCTACATTTCCTGTCATGAGTGCGAGGTGGGTAATAGCCATAACAGCATGGGAGCCATCAAGGTTTTGTGTAATCCCAAGTCCCCAGAAAATCATAGACTTTTTCACCGCATACTCTCTAGCAATATTAGGTATCATCTTCGCTAGGTACTCATATCCTTCTACTTTTTTGAAAAACTCTGGGTTGGCGTAAGGGTCGTTTAGTATCTTCTCTTTAAAGGCATCGAAGTCTTTGGTGCGGTTGTCTATAAAACTCTGATCATACAACTCTTCATCGATAATCACATACGCCATCATATTCAGTATAAGCAGGTTAGATTCAAAAGGAATCACACAGTTATGCTTTGCAAGTTTTGCAAGTTTAGTTTCACGTACATCTATGACTGCTAAGTTATTGTTCTGTTTTGCCACGTTGATGATACGGTTCGCGATGATAGGGTGTGCCTCCATCGTGTTAGAACCGATGACTACCATAAACTCTGTCTCATAGATGTCATTGTATGGATTGGTCGCTGCACCCTCACCCATCGTGGCACGCATACCTTTAAGGCTTGGAGAGTGACAGACTCTTGCACAGTTGTCTACATGTGGAGAGTCCATCGTTTCACGACAGAATTTCTGGAAGGCATAGGCAGATTCACAAGAGGTTCTAGCACCTCCTGTGGCACAAAAACTGTCCCCACCATACTTCTTTTTAATCTCATCTAGTTTCATAGTGGCAATACTTGTAGCAGTATCTACATCACAAGTCAAAAATTCATCGTTAAATGGTTCAAGCTTGTCTGCAAAGGCATCATTGATATGTGGATTTTTTTCCAGAAAGGTTTTGCGTACGCGAGGTTCACGTATACGGTTTTTACTCTCCACAAAGTCATAGCCGTACTTCCCTTTGATACAAAGGTTACCCTCAGATACCACACCATCTTGTTGTGCGTATATTTTTACAATTTTATTGTTCTCTACCACACCAGTAATGTCACACCCTACACCACAGTAGGTACATACACTTTCTATCTCTCTGCGTGATTGTTCTTTTGCTGCATCAATTTTTTTTGTCATATTTAACCTTTTAGTACACTATTAGGAGTAAATTTATCCTATTTAGGCTTAAAATCAAGTTTTATTAATCTAACTCTGTTATTATCGGACAAATTATACCTAAAGGATAACAATGTTTACAATAAATATAGAAAAAGAGTGTGGGTGTTTCAAAAAATCAGACTTTCAAAACAATCAAAGCTTTGCAAGTAAAGATGATGCGCTCATGGAAGCAATACTCATGGAGAGTCACATGAACCAAAAGTTTTGTCAAAAACATATGTTCTACACAGAAGAGACAGGTGACACTTTCACCATTAGAGTAGAAGCAAAACCTCAAGAAAGCACAGGCGGATGCTGTGGTGGTGGACACTGTTCGTAAGAGTCAACGACTCTTATTCTCTCCATCAAATCAGACGATAGTCTGCTTTGTCGTGGCGAACGCCCTTGAAAGCGATAGCGATTCGAGAGTCACGACGCTTTTTTCTAAAGAAGTTTTCACTTCGTGAACCGCATTTGCTAACTTTGCTTCGTTTTTTCTAAAAAAACGCCGTGAGCAAAGCGAGGAAGTGCCCTTGGGGTAGAAGAGAAAAACAACACCACAGTTAGCATACAAGGAAGTATGCAAAACGAAATCAAAAATTCAAATAATTATTTAAAATTCCCAAACACCAACGGCGCTTTCAAATCAAGCTTTTTCACCTCAGCCATCACAGCCTGCAAATCATCTATCTTCTTACCTGAGACACGTACCTCATCCCCTTGTATAGATGGAGTTACTTTTACTTTCATCGCCTTAATGGCTTTGACTATCTGCTTGGCTTCATCTTTGTCTATGGTATCTACGATGCGGTAAATCACTTTGGTATTACCACCAGAGATACCCTCAGTCTTCACTTCCTCTAAAGATTTACCAGCGATGTTTCGCTTAATGAGTTTAGAGATGAGTATATCTTTGAGTGCGTCTATCTTAGAATCCGTAGAAGAACTCAAAGAGAGTGTCTTTGCTTGTTCATTTAGATTTATCTCGGCTTTAATACCCTTAAAGTCAAAACGTGTAGCTACCTCTTTCTCAGCCATCACGATAGCATTCTTCATCTCCATCATGTCTAGCTTTGCGGTTATGTCGAAATAGTGGTCTTTTGCCATATTGATTCTCCTATAAATTAATCGTTTATTCTACTATTAGCTTCTTTATAAACTGCCATATCATCTCTTTTGCCAACAACAATGACTTCAACAATTATCTCAGTTTCTACAATGCGGTAAACTATACGTATCTTCTTCTTATCTACATAAAGTTTACGACAGCCTTCTAAGTAATATGTAGATTTATTACCTAATAAATCACCTAACTCTGGGGAAATTTCTAATTTTTTAAACTGCTTAAACACAAGTTCTATTTGTGCTTTAGATAACTTCTTAAAATCTTTTTTTACTTTAGGGTGCAACACTAACTCATAGTGCATCTAAATCAACTCCAAGTTTCTTAGCCATTTCCTCCATAGAAATATACTCTTCTCTAGGTAGTTTACTGCGTTCTTCAACTATCTTGGCTATATACATATCTTCCATTTCTTCATAAGCCTTTTGCATCTTCTCATACTCATCTTTAGAAACTACTACTGCTTCTATACGATTGTTTTTCAATACTGCCAGTTTATCAACAGTATGGTCTTTTATCTGAGACAGATACATACCAAATTTCTTCGCAAACTCCGAAGAGGGTATAAGCTCATCATTTTCATACGCTACCATACGCACTCCTTTTACGGAATATATTCCGTGTTATTTTGTGTATTATAGCATGATTTTTCTTTTTATGTTTCTACTTTGTATTTTTCTTCCGCTTTCTCGATAATAACCTGACCATCAAAATCTGCATAATCTAATACGATTTCCCGACTTCACCTATCAAACCCAAACAACACCCCTGTAGGTCGAATATCAGTAAAAAAAGTAGGCACTACAATAGGTAAGGTGTTTTATTTACTTTAACCTCCATAAGCTTATAAATCTTCTCAGCATCAATAGTAATACTAGA
>VCAW01000156.1 GCA_013607775.1 Campylobacterota bacterium
CAAATCTAGGATATATGCATAATCAATTAGGCAATGTTATTTATGAGCTTCGTATAAATAATTCAAATTCATCTGGTGTTGACTCTAATACATCAAATGATTTTATTGATTGTCGTATTGTTGAAGCAAATAATAATACAACACGAGCTATTAATGATTTAAACACTATGCATCAAGATGAAATTGATGCAGATACTTCTTTCTTTGATACCTATCAAGGCTATTATGGTGATATTATTCAATCTGTTAATGATGTAGAAAATAATGTAAATGACCTAATGGCTACTATTCAAGGTGGTTATACCCCTAATTTTCAAAATTATAATTCTTGTATTATTACTTTTCCAATATATGGTAGATCTTTACCTATTGATATGTGTCGATATTCTCCTATTTTACGTCCTTATTTAACATTTATTCTTACTGTTTATATGCTTATCTTGCTAATACGTTTACATTTCTATCTCTTCCCAAAAGTAATGAGAAGTGATTAATAAAAATCTAAACAAAAGGGGTACAAAATGCAAATAAAAAAGATATTCTATATTCTACTATGTTCACTATCACTCTCTCACGCTGTACAAAACAGTAATGAGCTTTTTGGAATAGATCCAATCAATGATGATATGTTTGACCATATGACTATAAAAGATTTCGCTGGTCTTGTCTCACAAAATGACCACGTTAATATTATGTTATCAGATGATGTCAATGCATCAATGAGTATCTATATGTTCACAAAGCAACCTAGACTACTAAATAGCTTTAAACTAGCTCTATCTATGCATAACTATCAACTTAAAAGAAAAAGTAACTTTTACTATGTCACTAAAGATATTAAAAAAGAACTAAACACGTTTAAAACCTATCAGTTACGCTCTGACATCTATCAATACATCAAACCAATGTTTAGCTCTGTAGAACATGTCTATATTCCTACATTAAACAAACTTGTCTTTAAGTGCAGTGATGAGAATTACGCTTTATTCAAAGGTGTACTAAAAAACATAGACAATCTTAGACAATCCTATGATTTCAAAGTAACTGTTTTTGATCTTGACTCTTCTATCTTAAATAATAAAGGTTTTGATACCTCTGTTATTACAAAGTTTGCAAGTAAAAATACTTCATTCTTTATTGACCTTTTACGTGTTACCCAAAGTAAAGCACTTCCATACTTGCAAGATAATCAAAAATATTCTTTTTACTCTTTTGTTGATTATCTCAACTCAAATAGTGCTGCTAAAATTCAAGTATCAACGATTATCAATACTCTTGATAATGTTCCCTCTAAAATAGAAAATGTTACACGTGTACCAGTACTAAAATCATCTACTACAATTACTGAAACAAAAACCAATAATACAAATTCATACGATTATCAAAACATAGGTTCAGTTCTCCAGCTAAAACCTCACTTTCTAGATAAAGATACTGCATACGTTGATTTTAATTTCAAATACTCTCTGCTGCTAGATAAACTAAAAAGTAATGAGGGTTCACAGTATCTACCAAGTTACAATGAAAAGTCAGTCAATAACATCATACGTCTTAAACGTGGTCAAGCTGTCTTGGTTGGTGGCTTCAAACGTAAAAATCAATCTTTAGTTAAAAGCTCTGTACCACTACTTGGTGACATACCAGGTATTGGTAATATTTTCAAACAAAAAAAGCTTTCAAGCTCAAATGTTACTACATATATTCTCATTGAATATATGAAAAACGCTGTTACCTCTAATCAGATTAATAATGAGGTTAAACAATTTACACGAGATGAAATACTCGGATTATTTTAGAAAGGATTATTATGGGCTATATTCTTGATTTTATAAAAAAATTACTCGGTATCAAAGAAATCATTGCTGGTCTTTTACTTGCTTTGCAGATTGCTTTTTATACTGCATTGGCTGTATTTATTTTTAAGCTTACAACTATTCTTTATGATTTATATCAACTTATTAAACAACTTTTTAATATGTCTACTTCAGGAACTTTGGCAGGTTCTGCGGGTGGTAATGATTTTAATGCTGTTGCTTGGTCTATGTTAAAGTCATACGGTATTTTAGATGTATTTAATACTTTCTTACCTTTAATATTTTCAGCTCTTACAATCTATATTACACTCTTTGCTACACGTATGTTATTGGACTATAAAGCTAAAGCATTAGAAGCCTTACATCGTGCAGCCAGATTATTTATAGGTTAGTAATATGATTTGGTACATTACAGGTAAACCACGTTCGGGTAAATCATACTATGCAGTACATAAGCTTGTAAGTGTTGAAAAAGATAAACGCTATGATAATATCTATACTAATATCGGTGGTTTTAAATTTGATAAGTTTGACACTGTTAAAAAACAAGACTTTGAAGAATTCTTTGATGTCTATGTTCCTGCACTCTATAAAGAGTTTAAAAAAGCTAAAAAAGAACTAGAAGATTATGACCAGTGGTTAATTGATAAAATTAAAGAAGATGGATATTATAAATCTGCTTTCTTTGTAGATGAGGCACAGGAGTACTTACCTAATGATAGAGTACATATTCGTTGGCTATTCTCGTATCAAGGTCATTTAGGTTTTGATTTCTATTTTATTACTCAAGCTTTAGGCTTGATCCATGCAAAATACAAATATACAGTAGAGAGTGTAACTAACTCTGTTAGCTCTAGTAACAAGATTTTTGCAAACATTCTCTCATCCCCACTATTAGAAAAGATATTCAAAGATAATAAAGTTTTCAAAAAACTACAAGCTAATTCAAACTATGGTACTTATCAACTCTATGCATCAACCAAAATGACTAGGGATGATAAGGTAGATACTTTTAGACTTATTTTTAAAAAAGAAATATTTGACCTTTATAAGTCGGGTGATAAAGTAAAACAGAAGTCACCTATTTTAGGTAAGTTTTTCATGTTACTATTATTGATTTTATCTCTTTATGGCTATTACAAATATGTAACAGGAAAGATGAAAAAGAAATCTGATCCTGGAACTAAAACTCAAACTGTTTTACATACCAAGACTACTACTAATACATCTACTTCTCAAAATTCTTTAACTTTTGATGATGCAACGATTATAGTGCCTGTCTCTTGTAGATATGATTACTGTGACTCAAAGTTTTTTAAAAAGCTTCCTTATGGTCTTTTCCGAAAATATAAAGATGATATTTATAAGTTGGTTTTCTACCATGAACTTAAATACTCTACAAATATCTATATTGAAACTACTGAACATAATATGCAAATGTTTTCATCATTTTTAAATACGCAAAATAATGTAAAAAATAAATCTATGATAGGGGGGATACTCGAATGATGCTTATACTTTTTTTGATTATTTTTGATGATTATAGGCTTTAGTGTCTTTTTCAAACGCTACTCGTTGGAGTAGTGTAATCCCTTGGAGGGACAAAGGGTGATAAATAATGAGTTACTACGCTGAGTAGTAACATTCTCTGATAAATAAAGTTCAATCAATAAGATGGCTTTTATTTAGCAGATATCGATTATTTGCATTAAATATATAAAGGATTTGTTATGAATATACATGATGAAGTATTACTTACAGGCTTTACTTATATTGCTGAAACTATATTAGTTGTTGGTGCCTTTAGTATGGCTATTGCTATTGATTATCTTTATTTTAAAAGCAAAAGATAATTATTTATTTCCGTGCGATAGCACGGTTCACAATGAACTATAAAAAGGTTGCCGACAATTTTTAAAAGGGGTTTTAAATGTACGGATTAACAAAGAAAAACAAAATACAAGTATTAGACAAAATAGAGAAGCAAAAAGACTTCCTCTATTCTCACTACATAGAGGTCCAGGGAGAAAAGGTACAATTGGCTAGTTTTTTTAAAAA
Organism: Campylobacterota bacterium; assembly: GCA_013607775.1. GTDB lineage: Bacteria > Campylobacterota > Campylobacteria > Campylobacterales > Sulfurovaceae > Sulfurovum. The sequence goes on from VCAW01000156.1 coordinate 3,873, forward strand.
TACATTTATCAATGCAGACAGATACATAGCAGAACTACAACACCGTGTCTGGTCACTTGTAGAGTATGCACAAAATAAAGAACTTGTTAACGTCTTTCTTACTCTCACGCTACCAAGTGAGTACCACCCTAAAAAAACCTTACGCAATGGTAAAGGTAATGAGAAATTAATCGACAACCCTAAGTATGCCCATAAGAACATTATCCTTTACGATATTAAAACAAAAGAAAAGGCTACAGAATATGAAAAGATGCTTTTCAAATATTATAAGACTACTAAGTCTACTCGTTACACTGGTAAGACTAAAACCGTATCACTATCCCCAAAGGATTATGAGCCTAAAAAGGCAAGTAAAGAACTTACAAAGATGTTTGAGGTCATCAGAAAAGACAGAAGTTATCAAGAATTAGAAAAAGACGAGCGTGTCTATTTCAGAGTAACTGAACCTCACAAAGATGGTACACCACACTTACACATCAGTTTATGGATACCAAAAGAACGTGTTGCAAGATTTGTTCAAGCCGTGCATCGTCTCTACCCTGCACCTATGGCAGATATTGCATCCACATATATACCTACAGATTATAAACTATATAAAAATGTATATAGAAAATGGGATAAAGAAACCAATCGTTTTAAATGGTTTGACGGCTATAAGATACATGCAGATGATAAAAGCTATATCAAACTACAAATAAATGATTCTATAGCATATCTCATGAAGTACATCTATAAAACACTAGATGACCTTAGAGACAATAAAGGCATTACAGAGATTACCATGTGGTACATACTCCACGGTATCTGTAGATTTTACACCAGTAGAACACTTATCAGTCTAAATGTCTATCGCCCTCTAGGTGGTAGGCTCTCATTACTAGAACTTACTCAACACTATCAAGATGATACAGTAACAGTATTTTTAGATCCCGAAACAAAGCAACCTAAAATCATACAATATAATGATGTCATGATATGGAATAAAAAAGAGTTTGAACTCAAACAGTATGACAAAGACGATAAAAAGTCACAAGGTACTATGAGTATTAGAACGGTTGATATAGAGATAGATGGTGAAGAGTATTATATGTTCAGAGCTGGTACAAAACTACATCATGTAGATACTTATGACGGTGAGTTTGAAAGTGATAAAGAGTATATCACTCCAGTAACACAAATGAAAATGGTTCAACTTTGGAACTATTACCACTCTTTAGATATTGATGACCCTGCACTTAATCTTAAACATTTTGGATTGGTACAAAATACTATGATTGAAAGAGGTTTAATTAGTGACATTGAAGTACAGCCACTTGATATTTTTAATACATCATTTGGAGATACATATATTCCTAATATTCCTGATGATGAAATTTTTAATCCCTATAATAGAGCAGGTTATTAATGCAAACCACAGACCAAATAATAGATGAAATACTTTTAAAATCTCCATACGGTGCTAAAGCCTATGAAGAGAGACAAAAAAGAACTAGAGAAAAAGATGCTACTAAAAATAATGATGAGATTATAGACCATCCAAGACAAACGTATTTTAATTTTGATGAGGAGAAAACCAATAATGCTATTAGATAACATTAATTCTAAACTAGATGAAATTTTAGCAATACACCAAAACTTACCTACATGGATACCTTTATCACGTAAGTATGCTGAAGAGTGTGGATATAAAACAATAGACGGTTTACGTAAATGGTGTTATAACAATCTACCTCCAGAGAAATTTGAAAAGTTTGGTAAAAATTGGTATGTGCATGTATCTGTAATTCATCACGTAAAGAGAAAGTTAGTATAATGATAACGCCAATGGCTAACGAAAGGAAACTACGTTGGCAAAAGTAACCGTGAATAAATACAATATTATCATACTAGATGATACTGTAGAGGGTAAGCGTCATAGACTCACTACAGGTAAAAAATCTAATCCTAGATTATTGTCATGGTATGAAAAACACTTCAATGAAGAGTTTATAAAGTTGTATGAACATAAGTTCGGTAAAGTATCTCAAAATCTCATCACTTTTAAAGAATATGGTGAAATGATTATAAAGATTACAAAAAATAATCGAAATGAGTTCTCACAAAAAGAAGAGATACAACGCTTTAACACTTTGTGTAATACATTTGGTGAAATGGATTTAATAGATATTAAAGCTAGTCATATAGTGAAGTGGCAAAATGATTGTGGTTTTGCTCCTAAGACTATAAAAAACTATAGAGGTACTCTTAATCTAGTGCTTGAAATGGCATTGTGTGATGAGATTATAACAAAAAACCCTCTACGGTTCGTAAAAGTACCTAAAAAAGAACATAAAGAAGTAGAAATATTTAATCAAAATGAAATGGCAGCACTTATCAATAAGGCTACAGGACAACTCAAAAATATTTTACTCTTTATACTCTTTACTGGTCTAAGAGGTTCAGAGTTAATCGCCCTACGTTGGCATGATATAGATTTTAATGCTGAAACTATTACAGTTGATACACGTATTCGTGAGGGTGTTGAAGATGTTACTAAATCTAAAAGAATAAGAATTATAGATATGCTCCCGCAAGCAAAAGATGCACTGAAAAATCAACAGTTGCGTACAGGGCTTAAAAATGATTTTGTATTTCTCACACAATATGGAACACCATACGTTAAGCCCAGTAATATATCTGAGGCAATTAAACGTTTATGTACTGAGTGCAATATCAAAGAGGGAACGCTTCAAACATTACGCCGTTCATGTAACACACTAATGAAACAGTACGGTATGCCGAATGATTGAATACTTGACCAATTAGGTCATATAGATGATGGGGTAAATCGTGAACATTACACAGGTAAATTAAAGCCTGACATGTCAAAAATTGGCAGAGTTTTGGCAGAGTTGAAAATTGGATAGTCTGAAACAACGCTATATAGGGGATTGTGGTGGTGTCAAGAGAGGGACTTGAACCCTCGACCTCCGGCTTATGAGACCAGCGCTCTAACCAGCTGAGCTACCTTGACTTATTTTGAAGAGACGGAATTTTATCTAAAGATACCTTTATTGTCAATGTTTTTTAGAAAAAATTGTAAAAAAAGATTTAATTCTACGAAACAAAACATACTTTAGTCATATTGACTCATATATATTAAATTTTTGAAGTAACTTATTGACATTTTTTAAAAAAATCACTACAATGCGGTTACAAAAGAATTCAAAATTATTAAAGGAGTCACTATGGCATTTGAACCATTAAAAGATAGACTTTTAGTCGAACGTGAAGAACAGTCAAATCAAACAGCTTCTGGGCTATACATTCCAGATACTGCAAAAGAAAAACCTCTCGAAGGTAAAGTAGTCGCTGTTGGACCTGATGCAAAAGAGGATGGTATCAATGTAGATGATACTGTCGTTTTTGCAAACTTCTCAGGTATGGAAATTGTAATTGAAGGTAAAGAATACCTTATTTTACTCAGTAAAGAAGTCCTAGGACTTATAAAATAATTAAGGAGATATAGATGGCAAAAGAAATATTTTTTTCAGACAAAGCAAGAAGTGGTCTCTTTGAAGGTGTAACAAAACTCGCTGATGCAGTGAAAGTAACCATGGGACCCCGAGGACGTAACGTATTGATACAAAAATCATATGGTGCACCACACATTACTAAAGATGGTGTCTCTGTTGCACGTGAAATAGAGCTTCAAGATACTCTTGAAAATATGGGGGCACAACTGGTTAAGGAAGTTGCATCAAATACAGCAGATGAAGCTGGAGATGGGACAACGACTGCAACCGTACTTGCACACTCTATCTTCAAAGAGGGTCTTAGAAACATCACAGCAGGTGCTAACCCTATAGAAGTGAAACGTGGTATGGACAAAGCATCTGCTGCTATCATCGAGGAGCTTAAGAAAATTTCTAAAGAAGTAAAAGACAAAAAAGAGATAGCTCAAGTTGCAACTATCTCTGCAAACTCAGACAGTGTTATCGGTGATCTTATTGCTGAAGCGATGGACAGAGTGGGTAAAGATGGTGTGATTACGGTAGAAGAAGCAAAAGGGATCAATGATGATCTTGAAGTAGTGGAAGGTATGCAGTTTGACAGAGGATATATCTCTCCTTACTTTGTAACAAACACTGAGAAGATGACTTGTGAATTAGAATCACCTATCATTCTTTTAACAGACAGCAAACTGACTTCACTCAAAGACCTAGTACCTATGCTAGAACAAGTACAACAAAGTGGACGCCCTCTTCTTATCATCGCTGATGATATTGAAGGAGAAGCACTATCTACTTTAGTACTCAATAAACTCAAAGGTGTACTTAACATCACAGCTGTTAAAGCACCAGGTTTTGGGGATAGAAAGAAAGAGATGCTTAAAGATATTGCTATCTTAACAGACGCTACACTCATTACTGAAGAGCTTGGTATTACTCTAGAGAAAGCTACATTGGCTGACTTAGGACATGCTGCAAGAGTAGTGATAGACAAGGACAATACTGTCATCGTTGATGGTAAGGGTAACCCTGATGCAGTTGCTGCTCGTGTCAATGAAATAAAAACACAAGTAGCAAGCACCACAAGTGAATATGACAAAGAGAAACTTCAAGAGCGTCTTGCAAAACTCTCTGGTGGTGTTGCAGTCATCAAAGTGGGCGCTGCCACTGAAACAGAAATGAAAGAGAAAAAAGATAGAGTTGATGATGCACTCTCTGCAACCAAAGCAGCTGTAGATGAAGGTATCGTTATCGGGGGTGGTGCGGCACTCATTAAAGCGAGTCAATCAGTAAAACTCGACCTTAAAGAAGATGAAGCTGTGGGTGCTGAAATCATCTTAAGAGCTGTCTTTGCGCCTATGAAACAGATTGCACAAAATGCTGGGTTTGATGCAGGTGTAGTTGCAGATAAAATTGCAAATTCTACAGAAGCGAACTTAGGATTTAATGCAGCCACTGGTGAATATGTAGATATGTTAGAAGCGGGGATCATTGATCCACTAAAAGTAGAACGTGTAGCACTTCAAAATGCTACATCTGTTTCTAGTCTGCTTCTTACCACTGAAGCAACCATATCAGATGTACCTGAAGCACCAACAGCTATGCCAGACATGCCACCAATGGGCGGCATGCCGGGTATGATGTAATATAAAAAACCTTAACATAGATAGAAATTTAACTTCTATCTATGTTTCTACACTAATTTAACAACGCTTCAAACTCTTTAGCTGGCAATGGTCTTGAATAAAGATATCCTTGCGCATAGTCACAATTCAACCCTTCTAAAATACTTGACTCCTGTGATGTCTCAACACCTTCTGCTACTACCTTGTAACCAAGCGTATGCGCCAATTCAATAATAGCTTTTACAGTTGTCTGATGCTTCAAATTCAATGTCAAATCAAAAATGAGAGATCTATCAATTTTAATAGTATCAATAGGTAAAAGATTTAAATATCCCGAATTCGCATCTCTAACGAATACCCTGAACCACAATTCTAGCATCAAACCCTGAA
>VCAW01000157.1 GCA_013607775.1 Campylobacterota bacterium
ATAAAAAGCCTTATAGTTTTTTTGATAAAGTTTTAATGTTTGTTGTAAAGTATTATAACATTTATCGGGCTCTAAAGGTTTTTTTGAAATTTAATTTAGCTTAAATTGTGGGTTGTTTTTGGTAATCTGCAAGTGGCTCCTAATATTAATAGTTATCTTTTATGACTAGAGATAGTAGAGATAATGTAATAAGAGATTACACCTACTGAGATTATACTAAAGAGTGCTATTTTTCCAAATAATGTTTTCATGATATTCCTTTATATTTTATATGAATCACATGAAAAGTATAAAGGAAGTATATTACCTAAGTATTAACTATAAGTTATAAATATTATAATTTAATTATATATTTGTTTTGGTTGGAAAAGCTACAGTAGCTTCCCAATCCCCATTAAAACAACCACAGATAAAAGACCCCCTGCGATACCTGCAAGCACATCATCTAACATGACACCCATACCCCCTTTAAGCTCTCTGTCTATCCAACCTATGGTTGAGGGTTTCCAAATGTCAAAAAGTCTAAATGCGGCGAAGCTAAAGATGATGGCGAGTATCTCTGAGTAAGGGTAGCTCATGGTGATGGCTGTGGAGTGAGCTATCATGAGGCTTAACCACATACCTGCTGCTTCGTCTATGACGATGTGTTGTTGGTCATGGGTACCTGTAGCGTTTTCGTATTTGTTTATTTCAAAAATACCGATGATGGTAATGGCAAGGGTGACCATAAAAAGTGTTTCCATACCTAAGTAGTAGAGTATAGCAACACCTACAGGTAAAGAAGCAAGTGTTCCTACTGTGCCTGGTGCTTTTGGGCTAAGCCCTGCACCACCAAATGTTAAAAAGAGTTTTTGTAAAGTCATACGCCTGTCCTTTGGTATTTACTATGTGAGTGATGAAGTCTGGTAGAGTTCTATAAGTTTGAGATAGAACTGTTCTTCGCTTTGTTGTTCAAGTAACCCCGAACCTGGCATGAGTGAGTAGTGCATCTCTTGAAGGTTCTCAAAACGCTCAGGGAAAAGTGCAGCTAAAATGTTGGCTGAGACTTCTTTACGTACCAAAATAGACGGAGGTATGAGTCCAGACTGTATGAGTTTCATAATGGACTCAGAGTGGTAGTGTACATGGTGGTGCTGTCCATGTGGACAAGTGGTCGTACTGACTAACGTTTTACAGGTATCACAATAGACATACTCATCTACTGTTTTAATGTCAATGTCTATCTCTTTACAATGATCAAAGACAGAGTTCAGACGGTTTTTGTCATAGTAAAGTCCAAGTCCCCCATGGTTTTTACCCACTACAAGTTGGTGACAGCCATAGTTTTTTGCCAAAAGTGCATCGAGTATAAGTTCATTAAATCCTGCAAAGATATAGCTATTTTCAAAAGGGATGATAAGCACTTTGTTACGTGGTAAAAAGTTGTCTACAAAGGTAGTAAGTGCATTGTGTCTGATGTCATAGCGTAAGCCACCAGCAGTAAATGGTTTACGTAAAAAGATGATGAGCAAATCAGAGTCTGAAATGGCTTGACGTATCATACGTTCATGTGCACGGTTAAGTGGATTGGCGGCAAGCATCAATGAAGAGATGAACTTTGCACCTGTTTTGTTTATCATCTTTTGAATGCGGTTGATATTGTCTGTAAGGAGAGGATAATTGACTGTGTATTCACCAGAAACGGCAACTTTACCTAGGCGAGCCATAGTGTTCTTCACCCCAGGATGTGTTTGGTCATAGGTGCCATAGATGTTATTTAGGCGTTGCTCTGGGTCTATGGTAAATGTCTCTTCTACTACAAGTTCACCTACTTTTTGACCTTCAATCATAAGGTCAACCACATCACCTTCTTTGATAGAAGTCAGTGTTTGATGATTTTTCTCACCAGTGGGAGCCAAGATAAATGAAAAAGGAAAAGGCACACCTTTATACATCTGTGTCTCATCAACCTCTTTGGCTTCTTGTGCATTCATAAGCCCAGTAACAGGTGCGATGAGTCCTGCTTTGACTAAGGCTAAGGTAGAGAGTGCTTCTGTGTCTATATAGAGTTGTTTGTTGTTTGACATGACCTTATCCTTTGTGGTTATTTTTTCTTAAAGAGCCCATATTTTTTACGTTTTTCCCAGAGACTTTTTCTGGAAATTCCTAATTTCTTAGAGAGTTCTGTATCAGGAAATTTATACTGAAAAGAGTTTACGATGAATTTCACATAGTCATCAATCGTAAGTATCTCATTTTGGTCATAAAGTTTTGAGTCTGTATTGAGTGAAATAGTTTCAAAATCACACTCAAGGTTAGAAGTACTACAGATGATAAAATCATAAGTAGGCAACATCTCTAAAAGTGCTTCTTTGTCCGTTTTCTTAAGTGCTTGTATCTCTGTAATATAGAGAAGAGAGCTTGGGCTGCTTTTTTGTATCTTCTCTTTCCAGTTTTTGTCACCTAGAGGTACAAAAGTAAGTAGGGTATTGGTTTTCTGTGCATGTTCAAAGACGATTTTATCTACCAAGCGTTGGTAGTTTGTTTCTATGACAATAGGTGTAGTGATTTTGTTTACGTCAAAATTGGTCTCTATGTCACACAATAGGTTATCCATATACTCTTGGTAAAGTGCTGTTTTTTTTCTGAGTATCTGGTACTCTTTATAGTGCTCTATTTTACGCATAAGGTCTTCAAGCATAAATGGCTTGACGATGTAGTCTTTTGCCCCAAGTTTAAGAGGTTCACCTACGGTATCGTTGTTGATATAGTTCACCATAAGGATGATAATCTTATCTTTAAATGCTGTGATGAGTGGTGAAGTATTTTGTCCTGGTAGGTTTGTGGAGAGAAGATAGACATCTCCATGACTGGACATTGCTTCTTTGACTGAGCTATAGGTTTCTGTATCATAGCCATTTTCTGCCAATTTTGAGGCAATACTTTGTGCCAAATAGAGTTCATTTTCTACAATGATGATTTTCATATGTTGTTTCCCGTTGTTAAAGTTTTCCAGTTAAAGTAAGTGAGGTTTGCCACAGCATGTACCGTGACTCCCTCTTTACGTCCAACAAACCCTAGCTTTTCAGCTGTGGTTGCTTTGATGTTGACAAAGTTTTGTCGTATCCCTAAGATGTCTGCAATTGTGCGTTTCATCTCTTCTTTGTAAGGCAGAAGCTTTGGTACTTCAGCCATGATGGTCATATCAATATTGCCTATGTTAAAACCATAGGCTCTTATACGTTTTACAGTGTCACGAAGGAGTACTTTAGAGTCTGCTCCTGTATACGTATCTTCCGTGTCTGGGTAAAGTTCACCGATGTCACCCAAGCCTGCAGCACCCAACAGTGCATCGATAAGCGCATGGATAGCCACATCACCATCGCTGTGCGCTTTGAAGCCATAGTCTACATCTATAGGTACACCACACAAGAACATCTGTTTGCCTGTTTCAAAAGAGTGAATGTCTATACCAAAACCTGTGAGTGTTCTGTTTGAAGGTGCTTGAAGACACGTTACTTTTTGTAAGTCTTCTTGTGTAGTAAGTTTGTGTGCTTTGGTGGAGCCTTCTACAAAGTGTACTTTTTCACCCAAAGAAGCAATGGCAGATGAATCATCAGTAAAGAGTGTTTCAGTTTGTAATGCTTGTTTGAGTAGTGAAGTGTTTGAGAGTTGGGGCGTTTGGATGATTTTTGTTTTTTCTCTGTCTATAGGTTTGGCATCTAGGTAGAGAGTATCTGTTACTGGAAGTACCGGAACGATGCAAGAGGCTACCTCTTTTGCATCCAAAATGCGTTGTATCATCTCTGTAGGCGCACAACATCGTGCAATGTCTGAGACCATCACATACTTAGATGTAACATAGGCAAGTGCATTGCTTAAAGATGCTTGTCTACTGTTACCACCTTGCACATAGGTGTAAGAGGCAAAGTTTCGCATAGCAGCTAACTCTTCAGCAGAAGAAACGATGAGTATTTCATCAAAGTCAGCACTCTTCTCAAAGTGCTCTGCTACGTGCAACCATAGGGGAGTCTCTCCTGTGTATAGCCACTGTTTCTTAACATTTGTACCAAATCGTGATGAAGATCCAGCGCCTAGAAGTATCAATGTTGTGTTTGACAAATGTATTCCTATATTATATATCTAGTATGTAACAATTAGTAACGAATTATAGCGAGCAATACTTTATCAAATCTTTAATCTGAGTTTTATACTCCTATTTGTAAAAATCACTAAAATTTAAACCTCATTTAAGATTTTGGTGGTATAACTCCTTATAACAATTATTCAATAAAGGAATTCTATGACACAAGAAAATGTATTAGAAGCATTAAAAAATGTCACCTACCCAGGATTTACGAAAGATATCGTAACTTTTGGTTTCGTAAAAGATGTACTTGTCAATAGTACAACTGTAGGGTTGACTATAGATATTACATCATCATCAGATGAAGTAAAAGCACAGCTTAGAGATGAAGCAACTACAGAGCTTAAAAAGCTTGGTTTTGAACAAATTCAAATCAACGTAACTGCACCACAGGCACCGAAGCAAATGTCTAACTCTGTAAGTGGTAAAAACATTGCACCACACGTAAAGAACTTCGTTATGGTAAGTTCTGGTAAAGGTGGGGTTGGTAAATCAACGACTTCAGTAAACTTGGCAATTGCTATGGCAATGCAGGGTAAAAAAGTTGGACTTCTTGATGCAGATATCTATGGACCAAACATCCCTCGAATGATGGGTGTAAATGGTCAAAAACCAGAAATCCAAGGGAATAAAGTAAACCCACTTAAAGCCTATGGTGTTGAAATCATGTCTATGGGTTCTCTTATGGAAGATGGACAGTCTCTTATCTGGAGAGGATCTATGATTATGAAGGCGATTGAGCAGTTCTTAAGAGACATTCTTTGGTCTGAACTAGATGTACTAGTGATAGACATGCCTCCAGGAACAGGTGATGCACAACTTACACTTGCACAGTCTGTGCCAGTAACAGCGGGTATTACTGTAACAACGCCACAAGAGGTATCTCTTGATGATTCACGTCGTTCACTTGATATGTTCCAAAAGTTACACATTCCAACGGCAGGTATCATAGAGAACATGTCAGGGTTCATTTGTCCATCATGTGACACTGAGTCAGACATTTTTGGTATGGGTACAACTGTGCCAGTGGCTAAAGAGTATGACACAGAAGTTATTGCACGTATCCCTATAGAACCTGCGATTAGAGTAGGTGGAGATACTGGTATGCCAGTGACTTACCACAAGCCAGACTCTGAGACTGCAAAGCGTTACCAAGAAGCTGCGTCTAAACTACTAGCATTTATAGACAAAGTAAATGCAGAAGGTGGAGCAGACAACTCAGCAGTGCAACCAACAACACCTCCAGGGGTGAGTGCTTGTAGTACTGGAGCAGGTGCAACGAGTGCACCGGCAGAAAAATCAGGCGGATGTGGCTGTAACTAATCTTTCACATTATTTGATGCCATCTTCGTCTTGAAGATTGGCATCTTTCTCAGTCACGTACTATCTGTACGCTCCTTCATTCGTCACCAACCTTCAAAACAAAGCTAACAACAACTAAAGCGAAACAATAGAGCTTTTTGTATAATAAGAGTATCTAAATTATATAAGTAGGTAATTGTAATGAAAAAAATTATTTTCATATCTGTAATAGTTGCAACAAATGCATTATATTCAATTAATATTGAAAATGCTACTTGTAAAATGTTTGAAAATGGAAAATTGTTTAGAACTGAAATAAATGCTGTAAGTCTTTATATAACAAAAAATGATGCACTTTTAAAAAGTCATAAAGGAGAAATTTTA
>VCAW01000158.1 GCA_013607775.1 Campylobacterota bacterium
CAAATCAATACTCCCTTTGTATTTTTAATGTCATTGACAATAAATTGTTAAAGAACTTACAACAATCTCTCATATTGGCACACAAACAAGCCAATACTTCTATTATTGTTTTAGATGAATATTTCATCTTCAAAGTACTCTTCAATCAGAGTACTTCAAAAAGGAAACGAAATTCCTATGTTTATCTCACTTTTTTCTGCGGTTTCAGTTATCTTTTATAAAACGGCTTATGTAAGTACCATGGTACTATAAAACCTATTATAATTAGACATAATACATTGATTTCTAGACATAATATCATTAAGCCAAGTAGGAGTATAATCTCACAATTAATTTTAAGGATATCACTTATGGGTAGAGCGTTTGAATATAGAAAAGCGGCTAAAATGAAAAGATGGGGGACGATGTCAAGAGTCTTCCCAAAATTAGGTAAAATCATCACTATGGCAGCAAAAGAAGGGGGGATGGATCCAGATATGAACCCTAAACTTCGTACTGCCATCCTCAATGCAAAAGCACAAAATATGCCTAAAGACAACATTGATTCTGCTATCAAAAGAGCCGCAGCAAAAGACTTAGCAGATATTAAAGAGCTTACGTATGATGTAAAAGCATCTCATGGTGTACAAATGATAATAGAATGTGCCACTGACAACAACACAAGAACTGTAGCCAATGTAAAAGCTATACTCGTTCGTAATGGTGCAGAGATGCTCACTTCCGGTTCACTTAACTTTATGTTTACCCGTAAGTGTGTGTTTGTTTTTGATAAAACTGACGAAATGGACTTGGAAGAACTTGAGCTTGAACTCATCGACTTTGGTCTTGAAGAGATAGAAGAAGATGTTGAGCCACATGAAGATGGTGAAGATATTGATATTGTCAGAGTATTTGGTGAATTTACTTCTTTTGGAGAACTTTCAAAAGCTTTGGAAGATATGAACATTGAAGTAAAAAGTGCAAAATTAGAATATATTGCCAATACACCTATTGACTTAAGTGACGAACACATGGAAGAGCTAGAGACACTCATCGACAAACTTGAAGAAGATGAGGATATACAAACAGTGTTTACAAATATTAACTAACTTTTTAGGGATGGGTTAAAAAGCACCCATCCTATTTCTCTTTCGCCCTATAAATCACCGCATACATCAACGGTACATAATACAAGTTAAGTACCGTTGCCCACGCCACACCAAACCCTAAACTGATCGCCATTGGTTGCAAGATAAGTGCTTGCCCTGAAGCAAAGAACATGAGCGATGAAAGTCCAAGTACTGTTGTCACTGAGGTTAACAAAATAGGACGTAAACGCATACCTGCTTTTACCACCATCTCATCATAGTTTTTACTGCCCTTAATAAAATCTAACATAATAAGTCCATCATTGACCACAACGCCGGCAAGCCCTATAACTCCCATCATCCCAGGCATAGACATATTGATGCCCATAAGGTATGTTCCTGCCAATGCACCAAACAAAGACAGAGGTATCACACTCACTACAATCAATGGTAAAATAAGAGAGTTAAACATCCATACTAAAGTAATAAAAATAAGAAAAACTGCCACAATAAGTGCTTGCGTCATCTCTTTTTTAAGTTTACTGTTCTCTTTTTCCTCTCCTTTGACGACTATGCCAATTCCCTGTTTTTTAAGTGATTCTAAAAGTGGTTTTATCTGTGCCATTACCTCTGTAGGGGTAATAATTTTTTTATCTACAGACGCAAAAAGTGAGCGTATCTTTTCTCCATCTTCTTTAAAGATTTTGACAAAAGATTTTTTATATATAAAGTCTGTCACTTCAGACAGTTTTACATGTTTTGTACCATCAGGTGTGGAGAGCATAAAGTCTTTGAGTGCTGCAGTATCTTTTTTATATTTGTCCTCTATTTTTATGCGTACCAATCCTTTGGTATCAAATATCTTCCCGTATTCAGCTTTGAGGAAAGCACCTCTAAGCACTGAAGTAATATACCCTTCACTCATACCCAAAGATTGCCCGTATTCATTGACACTGAGTTTAAGTTCACGTTCCCCTTCATTGGCATTATCGGAAACATCTTTTACACCTGGAATAGCAGAGAGGTTCTCCTCGACTTTTTTCATTGCCTGAAGTTTAACTCCTATATCTGGATGTTCAAATCCAAGTTCAATGTCACTTGACACTATCCCTGCTTGTTGCACATAGACAGTAAAATCTTCAAAAAGTTTTTTACCATGTAGCATTTTGGCTCTAAATGTTGGTAAGATTTTTTCTTGTATCTCTTTTGCTATATCTTGTGAAAGACGTTCTCTTATCATATCTGAATCATCATACTCTAACGAAAAGATAGGATTGATATAGGTATCAAAAAAGTTCTCTGGTGCTTTTTCATGTAGATTGATAAAAATTTGAAAGAGGTTTTCCCCTATTTCTACTGTTTGATCTTTGTTAAATTTAAATCCTATCACAGAGGTTACAGAATCCATCTCTTTTTTATCTAACAATTTTAAGATTGATTTTTCTATTTCAGTGACATACACTTCTGTATCTGTCAGCTTATTGTTGATATTTATTTTACCACTTAGGTACACCTGTTGCGCGTCAAACTCTGGAAAAAGTTGAAATTTTGTCAACTTACCTATCCCTATAGTTCCCAAGATTATAGCTAACAACATCACACTCAAAGAGGTTTTTTTATGTTTAAGTAACCTACCCAAGAACCTGTCATACCAAGCGATAAAACCTGGCCATATCCCCTTGTTATGTTCTTCAGCTTTAAATGTACCTATAGCAAAAAACTCTTTGGCATGCAATGGCAAGAAATAAAAGGCTTCAAAAAGTGAAGAGAGTAAAAGTACAGAAATCATGACAGGAAGTACCTTCATAAACATACCCATTTTTCCAGACATCATTAACAGTGGTAAAAAAGCAAAGACTGTCGTAAGCGTAGCAGTCATCACCGCAGGAAACATCTCTAACGCACCATCTATGGCAGCATCTCTAGGACTTTTTCCCATCTCCATATGCCTATAAATATTTTCTGCTACTACAATAGCTTCATCTACAAGCATTCCTAGGGCAATAAGCGCTCCTAAGAGAGTAAGCATATTTAGGCTATAGCCTATCATATCTGCAGCGATAAGCGTAATCATAAAACTCGCAGGTATCCCTATAGCAACAACCAATGCTATACGCATATTCACAGAAAGAAACAAGGCTACAAAGACCAAGATAAGCCCAAATAAAATATTGGAAGAGACAAGATTAAGACGATTTTTAATCCAAATAGAAGTATCTGTATAGACTTTAAACTCTATATTCTTATATTTTTTGTTAAATTCAGGGAGCATTGCTTTTATCTCTTTGCTCAATGCAATGGCATTTCCCTCTTTGCTTTTATTGATATTGAGAGAGATATTTTGTTGACCATTAAAATGTGAAATTTGTTCCGATTCACCCAAACCATACTGTACTTGTGCAATATCGGATAAACGAAAGTGTTTGCTTCCTATAGTGAGCAATGTTTGCCCCAAAGCTTTCGCACTCTTCTCTCCGTTAATGGTAGAGATATAAAGGTGTTCCCCTTGACCATCAAGTGTACCTACTGGGAAGATAGTAGAGAGATTTGAAATAGCTTGGTAGATGGCTCTTTTATCGAGTTCATAGGCATCAATCTTTTTTTGATTAAGCGTAATCAATACCTCTTCATCTGTGTCCCCTCGTACATCTATACTACTAAGGTCATGAATATTTGATAGCTTTCTTTTCAAGTCTTTTGCAGCATCAATGAGTTCTTTTTTAGGTACATCATCAGAGATAGCCACAAGTAACAGTGGATATTGATGTACCACAACGCGGGCTATGGGTTCATCCATATCTGAAGGTAAATCACGCTTGATTTTACTAATAATGTCTTTAACATCATTCAATACTTCCTGGGATTCTTCACCCGTTTTTATATCTGATGTAATGAGAAAAAAACCATTTTGAATACTGGTATTTACTGTATCGATACTAGAGAGACTTTTAAGTTCATCTTCTATATTATTGACAACCATCTTATCAAGGACATCGGCACTTGCACCTGCATAACTCCCCTTGATAGAAATCATATCCAGTGTTGAAGGAGGAAAAATCTCTTTGGCAATATTTTGATAGGCAAAAACAGAAAGCAACAGCATGAAGACCATAAGTATATGGTTGATAATCGGTTTATCTACTGCAAAACGTATAAAGTTTTTTATCACTATTCATCCTCTTGTATGGTAAAGATGGTGTCTGTTACACGGTTTTTAAACTTCAAGGCTTCTACACTTTGTTCAAGCAAGACCTTTTCTGCCTTAAGTGCGGCTACTTCTCTTGTCTGTTTGTTCACTATTTTTGATTCATAATATATTTGGTTAGACAAGTAGGTTTTGATACTTGTTAAAATCAATACAATTGCCATACCCATAAGAATTACAGAAACCATACCGAATGTAATGCCATTTGGCATTTTCTTTTTTTGTGTAATATGTTTATTTTTAGGCATCTTTTTTAAACCTGAAAGATCTTAGTTTTGCAGAGCGACTGCGAGGGTTCACTTTTAACTCTGCCTTTGTTGCCGTTACGGGCTTAGAGGAGAGTGCTTTTCCTATGGCATGGTTTTTACCACAGGTACAACGCATCGCCTGTGGGTCACAGATACATGCAGTTGCCCATTTTTTAAAACGATTTTTTACCAATCTGTCTTCCAAAGAATGGAAGGAAATCAGCGAAACCACTTCTCCTTTACTATGCTTTTTCTCTAAAGCATCCAGCAGACCTTCTATCTCTCCTAGTTCATTGTTCACTTCTATACGGATAGCTTGAAACATGAGTGTGGCAGGATGTATCTTTCCACCAGAGGAGATAACAGTTTTGGCTATCTCACTAAGTTCTTTTGCACTCTCTATGGGTGCTTTTGCACGTGCTTCTACCACTGCGCCTGCTAGTTGACGATAACTTCTTACTTCACCATAGGCATCAAAGATATACTCTAGTTTATCTTTTGGGTACGTGTTGACCACCTCATAGGCAGTGAGAGGTGCACTTGCATCCATACGCATATCCAAAGTGTCAGAGTTAAAAGAAAAACCTCTCTCCATTTTGTCAAGCTGCAAAGAGGAAACCCCAAAGTCTGCCAACACAGCTACTATAGGAGACTCTTCTAACATAGGAAATACCTCTGCAAAGGTACCCTTATAAAGCGTACTTCTCTGGACAAAAGGCTCCAACCGTTTTTTAGAAAAAGCCAAAGCTTCATCATCTCTGTCTATCCCTATATGTTTAATGTTATCATACTTCATCAACATTTCAGAACTGTGTCCTGCATAGCCAAGTGTACAGTCTACAAAGTACCCTTCCCCTACATCTTTAAAGCTATTTAATACTTCATCTAAAAGTACGGGGATATGAGGTGTTTGCATGAAAGTCCTTAGATTTAATTATCAATGTTATAATAGCGAAAATAGATAAAAGGCATATCTACTATGGATAAACATCTCATTGAGGACATACAGCATGTATCTCTTTCTCTTTTCAACAAAAACTTCTTTGGTGTGTACCATGGTTCCATCTCAGCAAGGCTCTCCAGTCATAGTTTTATTATCAACTCAAAAGACACCATCTTGGATGAAATCAATGAAGAGTCTCTTGTTAAACTTGACTGCCATAAACGAGACTACCGTTGGACCATGGCAAATGCTGATGTACATATACATGAGCACATCTATGAGACCATCCCCAATGCCAAATATATCTCCTATACCATGCCACCTTATGCAACAGCCTATTCTCTCAAACATGGTAAGGTCTCTCCTCAGGACTTTTTTGGTAAAAAGATTTTGGGTGAAGTCATTATCTATGATCCTAAAAATATAGATGACTGGCTAGAACGTGCACCGTATGAAATACCTCAATTTTTTCAAAAGCATGACACGCACCTTCTTCTCATTAAAGGGTTTGGACTTATCTCCTATGACCGTGATATTACAGAGATGGCGAAGAAAATCTCTATCCTAGAAAATTCATGTAGACTGCTGGCACTCTCTGCAAATCTTTAAACACTACTGCCTGTTATAGGAAGTGATCTGATTTTGTTCATTTTTTGTAACAAGTTTATTATTTTCAAGTTCTTCAATATAAATTATCTTCAAAGGTTCATTTTCATATTTGTATTTAAAATTATTGGCTAAGTTACGTAAAGATTCTTGAGAAATGAGGTAAATCTCTTTTGCAAAAGGTACTTCTACTTTTTGTATATAGATAACCAGAGTATCATCTCTGCGTTTCCAAATACCAGACCCTTCAATGCGTAAATCTTTAATAAAAGCATCTCCTTTTTGTAAACTCACAAAAAGTTGAATGGAAAAAGTGTTGTCACCGTTTAGAGAAAGATACTCTTTTTCAGTTGTGACTGTTCCATTGGTTGTTGACTTTGCATAGGACTGCCACTTAGCTACAACAGACGCTGCCTGCAATTGAAATGTACATAAAACAAGCAAAATAATCATTTTCATCAGTAGTATCCTCAATTTATAGTAATTCTCTATTATAATGAAATATAACTGTCAAGTATATGTCAATAGCATTGTAAAGTAAAATTAGGTTATACTCTCCTTAAAATACTTCCGTAGTTTAGCAGGGTAATACGATATGAATCAAACACAGAAAAGATTAAACATCATCAAATTGGCTATCTCTATTACAGATTTGGAGACTATACAACTACAAATTCTAAAACTCACCCCTATGAAAAGTGACAGTAAAATACAAGAAATCCTAACACTTTTGCAATCTGAAAGTTATGGTCAGGCACAAGCGCTTATTACTGACTACATTGAAACTGCTCCGGAAGAGATACACCAAAGAAGTGCTAAAACACCTGCAACGCATGAAATTTCAGAAGAAGATCAGGCAATCATTGATGAGTTTCAACTTTTTGTAACCCCAAAAGATAAAGAAACTGCTGAAATACTTGAGATTGACATCAATGATTATGCTTCTAAAGAACCAAAAATAACTAAAAATCAAGGCTCCGTAGATTACGATGCTTTATTAAACCTTGATGCAAATGATGTATTAAGTGACAACATTGATATCGATATTTCACACAGTGACAAAAAAGAGAAAGTTGAAGATGTTTTCTTTAATCCACCTGCAGAAGAGTCTGTAGACTTCTTATTTGATGACCATGTGCCTAAAGATACTTTTTTTGATGTAGATCAAAAAGAAGAAAGTACCCCTAAAAGTGGTCAAAAAGATCATCTAGACGAGTTGCTTTCAGTAGAAAAGACGCAAGTACTCCAAGGCACTACTAAGATTCATAAAATACAACGTAAAACAGAAGAGACTATACTCGAAGAAAAAGACATTTTTAATACACCTATTGTAGAAGAGCAAGAGAGTACTTTGTCTTATAAAGCTATGCCTCATATTTCACAAAAACTCATCAGTATGAAAAAGCAGTATCCCCCTATTCAAAAAACCTATGAAAGATTTGATACCGTTGAAGCACTACTCACCAAGATTGCACAAGATGGATACACAGAAACAGAGATGGAAGAGATGATTGAGTATGTTGGGAAGCTTATTGAAAATGCAAAATATACAGAAGCTTCACAACTTCTATTGGTATGTGGTGCCACCGAATCAAAATTTGCACAGTTTATGCTGGCAAGAGAACTCTTCAAAGGTTCAGTCTTAACAAAAAATATTCAAGAGTCTTTCACACTTATGAACACATTAGCAACCGATGATTACCCCGAAGCACTA
This sequence comes from Campylobacterota bacterium, assembly GCA_013607775.1. Taxonomy (GTDB): domain Bacteria; phylum Campylobacterota; class Campylobacteria; order Campylobacterales; family Sulfurovaceae; genus Sulfurovum. Next base: position 7,784 of record VCAW01000158.1, read on the forward strand.
TGTGATTTAGGTCAATTTTATGAAAATGGCATTGGTACTTCACAAGACTTAATGAAAGCAGAAGGACTCTATAAAGAATCTCTCAATCTAGGCATAAAACGTGCTAAAAAGCACTACAGCAGACTCAAAAAACTAAACAGAGGTGTATTTAAAAGCTAATCTGCTTTTGAAACACTTCTAATGCCTTCATAAGCCACTTCTATCATCTTATCTATCTCTTCATAGCTAATGATATAAGGCGGCATAAAATAGATCACATGTCCTAAAGGTCTTAAAAGTACCCCCTCTGTCAATGCATACTCATAAATTTTCAATCCTACTCGCTCTTTGCTATCATAGCCCTTTAAAGAGATAGCTGTCACCATACCTTGTTGTCTTATCTCTTCAACATTCTCCAATGAATGAAATTTATCTAATGCTTTTAAAATATAGTCTGATTTTTTACTATTGTCACCCAAAATATCTTCTTCTTCAAAAATCTCCAAGGTTGCAAGTGCTGCAGCACAAGCCAATGGGTTACCTGTATAAGAATGAGAATGTAAAAATGCCTTATGCTCATTATAGTCACAATAAAAAGCCTGATAGACATCATCTGTTGTCATAACAACAGACAAGGGTAAGTACCCTCCTGTCAGCCCTTTTGACAATGTCATAAAATCTGGACTTATATTCGCATGCTCACAAGCAAACATTTTTCCTGTACGCCCAAAACCTGTCATAATTTCATCTGCGATTAAATGCACATCATACTTTTCTGTCAAAACTCTGGCGCCACTTAGATATTCTGGATGATACATGTGCATCCCACCTGCGCCTTGAATGAGTGGTTCAAGTATTAAAGCAGCTATTTCTGTTGCTTTTTTCTTCAGTAGATTTTCCAAAGCTTCAAGTGCAACATTTGCTGCTTCTATACTTTGGTCCACAGGGACTGCTACCTGCATATTTTGTATAATCAGTTGCTCATACGTTTCTTTATAAAGGCTCACATCTCCAACAGAGAGAGCCCCTATCGTTTCACCATGATAAGAGTTTGTCAAAGAGAGAAAAATAGGTTTACGTTTTCCTTTGTTCAAATGATAGTGATAACTCATCTTAAGTGCTGCTTCAACAGCCGAAGAGCCATTGTCAACATAAAATACTTTAGTCAATTTTGAAGGTGTTATATTGACAAGTTTGTGGGCCAACTCTACTGCAGCTTCATGGGTAAATCCTGCCAGAAGAACATGTTCGAGTGTATCTAGTTGTTCTTTTATTCTGCTATTGATACGTGCATTGACATGCCCAAAAAGATTAACCCACCAAGAACTCACAGCATCTATATATTTATTGCCGTCAAAATCATAGAGGTATACCCCTTTACCAGACTTTATCGGAATAAGAGGAAGGGTTTCATGGTCTTTCATTTGTGTACAGGGATGCCAGATCACATCTAGGTCACGTTGCATAATTTGATTGTTTTTACTTACCATATGGGACTCGCTCTTTTTCAACTGCTATTACAAGTTTTATTTGGGTAAAATTATACAAATTTTTAGATAGAAGGTAGATGAAGTATGATTTCTTGGATGCAAAAACACAATAAGTACCTCGTATGGACCATTTGGGTAGCAACAATCGCGTTTATTGGGGCTGGTTTCGTTGGTTGGGGGAGTTACAGTTTTGGAAGCAAAGCAGGTAATGTCGCAAAAGTTGGAGATGTTGAAATCTCACAAACAAAATTAAATATGGTTTACAGCAGTATATATGGCCAATACAATCAGGCAATGAAAGGAACTCTTGACGATAAAAAAGCCAAAGAGATGGGACTTGTTCAACAAGCATTCGCAAGATTAGCAACACAGGCTAAAATTCTTAACTTTGCTGAAGAAGTGGGTATTGTTGTTTCAGATGCAGAGGTATTAAAGAGATTAGAGACACTGAAGTCTTTTCAAAAAGATGGTGTTTTCAATAAAGAGATTTACGAAGCTTATCTAAAATCTCAAAGACTCAAGCCCAAAGCATTTGAAGAGACACTTAAAGAAGAGCTTGTTATCCAAAAGACAATGGCTCTACTTTCTGTGGATGCCTTACCATTTGAGATAGAAGCTATCTCAGCAGCAATGAATGTAAGCGATAAACTGGCTTACAAAGTATTGACACAAGATGATGTACACTTTGTCGCTGATGATGCAAAAGTGAAGGCATTTTGGGAGATGCAAAAAGAGAACTATATGACACCACAAATGTATGATCTTTCCATTGTATGGACACCAACTAAAGATACACAAGTCACAGATGATGAGATCAAAGCATTCTATGACACCAACAGTTTCAACTACACAAATGCCCAAGGAAAGCAACTCACTTTCGATGAAGCAAAAGAGCAGGCAAATCAAGATTTAAAACTTAAGAAAACAAAAAAATCTGCACAAAAAGCCTATATTGCATTCAAAAAAGGCGAGTTGACAGAGAGTGAGAAAATCACACTTCCAATGGGAGATTTAAAGCTTACAAGTGATATTTGGAATGCACTCAAAGAGAAATCAGTAGGTGACATTATCAAACCAAAAGTTGTAGCGGATACGTATGCAACTATCAAGATTGAAAATATTGTTCTACCTAGGGTAAAAACGTATGATGAAGCAAAAGAAGAAGTGGCAAAAATGTATGAACTTCAAGCAAAAAAAGAAGCACTTTTGGCACTCGCAGAAAAGACAGAAAAAGAGTTTGATCAGTCAACAGCTACTATCTCTGATTTTGTAAAGTTAGAAGAAAATGTCAAGCTAAATCCATTAAATACACAAGAAAGTTTACAATTTTTACAAAAACTCTTTACATCGTCTAAAGAAAAAGGTATTATTAGCGTTAGGGATAAAGTTGTCGTTTATAAAATTTTAGAACAAAAACTGACTCCAGGGGATGAGAATCAGACAGAATCTGTCAAACAAACTGTCAATACTCTAAAGCAAAATACATTTGAATCAAATTTGATTAAAATGTTAGATAAAAAATATCCAACTGAAACCTATGTAGGAGGGCTTACCAATTGAGTGACACAATTTTAGCTATAGATATCGGCTCCACCAAAATATGCGCTATCATAGCTGAGATTTCAGACACGCAAGAGGTAACCATACAAGGTCATGGCATTACAAAATCCCAAGGGATTAAAAAAGGTGCCATTACCAATATTGAACTAGCTTCAAAAGCTATCAAAAAAGCCATTAATGATGCCAAGCGTATAGCTGGCTCTAACATAACATCTGCAACCGTTTCTATCTCCAATGCTTATGCAAAATCTTTAAACTCAACAGGTATTGTCAATATTCCACATAAAGATATCTCTATTAAAGAGATTAAACGTGTAATGCAAACAGCACTTTACAATGCTAATGTACCAAACGAATATGAAGTTGTTCATGTACTTCCTTATAACTTTAGAGTAGATGACCAAGATTTCATTGAAGATCCATTTGGGATGAATGCTTCTCGTATGGAAGTAGATGTCAACATTATCATGACACAAAAATCAAACCTTTCAAATCTTAAAAAAGCGGTACGTTCTGCAGGTGTTGAGATAGATGGTATTGTACTTTCAGGATACGCTTCAGCCATTGCAACAATTGATGATGATGAAAAAGAGTTAGGCGCAGCTGTTATTGATCTGGGAGGTCAAACTTCTAATCTTGTAATCCATACAGGTAACTCTATTAGATATAACGACTTTCTAGGTGTAGGTTCCAACCATATTACGAATGACTTGTCTATGGCTTTACATACACCATTACAGATAGCAGAAAATGTAAAAATCCGTCATGGTAATCTTGTAGAAACTTCTAATGAGGTCATTGAACTTCCTATTATAGGAGATGAAGAAAATAGAAATGGCGTCTCTTTAGAGATTGTGCACTCTGTTATCTTTTCTCGTGCAGAAGAAGCATTAATGATTTTGGCGAAATCACTTGAAAAATCTGCCCTAAAAGAACAAATAGGTGCAGGTATCATCTTAACCGGTGGTATGACAAAACTAAAAGGTATTAGAGAACTGGCACAAGCTATCTTCTCTGGTATGCCAGTAAGAGTGGGGTATCCAAAAAATGTAAATGGTCTTTTCGATGAACTGAAAGATCCAGCATTTTCAACGGTAGTGGGTCTCCTCCTCTATAAAGCTGGTGGACATACACAATATGAGATAGATTTCCAACAAGAACTACTTCATTCCAAAACAATCCATGAGGAGAGTTTGGTAGATATTAAGATTGGTGCAAGTACTCACGACAAAGAAGAGATACCTTTACCACCAAAACCTAGAGAGAACAAAAAGAAGTCTGTTACACCTGAACCTGACAATATCATCTCTTTTGATGAATTGCCAGACTTAGGAAATGACACACAAAACCCGTTTAAAAAACTAGCCAACTGGGCAAGGCAGCTTTTTTAACAAAAATACATCAATTAAAGGGAGGGAAAAATGGGAGAGTTTGAAATCGACATAGTCGAAACAAAATGTCATACAAATGGCGCAAAGATAAAAGCAATCGGTGTCGGTGGCGGTGGTGGTAATATGATCAACCACATGATTAGTGAGGGTATCAACAGTATTGACCTTATAGTAGCCAATACGGATGCACAGGCATTAGATACATCTTTAGCACCATTTAAAATGCAACTAGGTCTGAATGCAACAAGAGGTCTTGGTGCAGGAATGATTCCAGATAAAGGAAGAGAAGCTGCATTAGAAAGCTTTGAAGATATCAAAGAGATGCTTGAGGGTTCAGACATTGTCTTTATCTCAGCTGGTCTTGGTGGTGGTACAGGTACAGGTGCTGCACCTATCATTGCACAGGCAGCAAAAGAAGTAGGTGCACTTACTGTATCTATCGTAACAAGCCCTTTCAAATTTGAAGGTCGTAAAAGAACTAAACTTGCAAAAGAAGGTCTTGAAGAGCTTAAACGTGAGAGTGATTCTATCATCGTTGTACCAAACGAAAAACTTCTTTCTATTGTAGAGAAGAACCTTGGTATCAAAGAGAGCTTTAGAATGGTAGATGATATTCTTGCTCAAGCTGTTGGTGGTATCTCAAAAGTGATTCTTTCTCATGGAGAGAATGACATTAACCTTGACTTTGCCGATGTAAAAACTGTCATGAACCACAGAGGTTTAGCACTTATGGGTACGGGATATAGTTCTGGTGCAGCAGCAGCGTATGATGCAGCAAAAATGGCTATCGAGTCTCCTCTACTTGACAACATCTCTATCGATGGTGCCATGGGTGTACTTGTACAGTTTGACATTCACCCAGACTATCCACTTAATGGTATCTCTGAAGCGATGGAAATTATCTATGACAGTGCAGATGAAGATGCAGATGTTATCTTTGGTACAACAACCAATCAAGATATGGAAATAGACGAAGTAAAAATTACTATCGTTGCAACAGGTTTTGAAGACAAGAATGCAGTAGCAGAGCCAACAGTAAAAAAGCAAGAGACACTTCTCAACGCCAATACATGTAACATCAATACCATCAGAAACAAAATGGTTGTAGGTGGTTACAATGGTGACAATGAAGATATCTTAGATGTACCAACATTTTTACGAAAGCAAATGGACTAACCTCTAGACTTTCACCCTTTTAATTATAAACAGAGAAACTCTTCCTTCTCTGTTTACCCTATTTTTACATCCTATTACATCCCCTTCATATTAACTATTTTTTGCTATGATACTTCAAAATTAATTTTGAGGATTTTAGACAATGAAACATATTAAATCTCTATCAACTATTGCCGCTACTGGCTTGGCAACTGTATTGGCAACAGGTGTGACAGGCTGTACACAACAACAGCAAGAACAACAACAAGCCAAAGGTGCCTTTGTTATTATAGAAGAAACAGCCCCTGGACGTTATAAGATTAAAGATGAATTTCCCGCAGATGAAACACGTATTGTACTCAAGCAACTTGACGGTGTAGAACGTGTACTCACACAAACTGAAATGGATGCACTTGTCAAAGAGGAAGCAGCTAAAATTGACAATGGTACATCTAATCTAACCAAAGAAAATGCACAAATGTCACAGCAAGGTGGTATGGGTTTGGGCGAAGTACTACTCTCAAGTATCGCAGGTGCAATGATAGGGTCTTGGATAGGGTCTAAACTTTTTGGTAACCAAAACTTCCAGAACAACCGTAAAGCAGGATACAAATCTCCTTCTACTTACAACAGAAGTAAAAACTCTTTTAATAAACCTAGAAAATCAAGCTCTAAAAAATCTGGATTCTTCGGCAGCAAGAAAACATCAAGCCGTTCAGGTGGATTCTTCGGTGGTTAAGTTACAAAAAACAGAACCACTCTCTACCGAGTATCTAGAATCACTCGGTTTTGTCTGGCACACAGACTCTGACGAGAGTAATTACGTCTCAGATGAACTTGTCGTACTCAGCAAAGCTGAGGCTGAAGCCTACTATGCAGCAACCAACGAACTTTATGATATGTATGTCGAAGCTGCAGAGCATGTAGTAGAGAATAACCTCTTCCATGAGATAGGCATCCCTTTTAACCTTGTAGATATCATAAAAGAGTCATGGGAAAATGATGTACATTGGCATCTCTATGGGCGTTTTGACTTGGCTGGGGGGATAGATGGCAAACCCATCAAATTACTAGAGTTCAATGCAGACACTCCTACTGCACTTTTTGAGACTGCCATTGTCCAATGGGCAATACTGAAACAAAACAACATGGAGGAGTCCAGCCAGTTTAATGCTACCTATGAAGCTTTGCTTGACAACTTTAAACGACTTCTTACCCTTGAGGAAGATGTATCTACCTTTGAGGAGCGTTATGAGGGATGGAACTTTCTCTTTACCTCTGTCAAAGGTAATTCCGAAGAAGAAAATACAGTCAGACTCCTTCAGCACATAGCAACAGAAGCTGGATACAACACAGAATTTGCCTACATAGATGACATAGAATTTGACTCAGAAGAAGGTATCTTCTATAATGACAAAAACTATGAACTCTGGTTTAAACTCATTCCTTGGGAAGATATAGCCCTGGAAGAGTCAGACTTGGCGATGTTACTCACCAACATCATCAAAAACCAAAAAGCCATCATCTTCAACCCTGCCTACACCCTACTCTTCCAAAGCAAGGGTCTGCTCAAAATTCTTTGGGACTTGTATCCTAACCACCCTCTTCTTCTTGAGAGTTCATTTGAGCCGCTAGAGGGACAAAAACAGGTCAAAAAGCCAATATTTGGTAGAGAGGGAGGAAAACGTAAGCATCTTAGACGAAAATGCCTCAGAACTCCACTCAGTAGAAGGTGACTATGCCAACCATAAAATGCTCTACCAAGCCTACACCGAACTTCCTACAGATGAAAAAGGAAATAGCTACCAAGCTGGAGTCTTTTATGTGTACGAAGCCTGTGGACTTGGGTTTAGAAAAGGTGGGAAGATTTTAGATAATGCTTCTAAATTTGTGGGACATATCGTTTCGTAGGGTGCTGTTGCCACAGCACCACATGAGGAAATTTATATGCTAACACACTCTCGCCATAAGGACTATAATATTTTACAGCTGTTAAAAAACTAAAGAAAGAGAAAGTCATAACTACAAGTAAATAGTGTAGCATAGTTTCTCCTTTTTCAAATTTGTTTTATTTCTGTTTAAAGTTTATGGTGTATAATTTTGGGAAGGGTACACAGAAATGATAGGAAGTCGTAATTCCTATCATCTTGTGAGACTATTTCGTCTTAGTCTGTGTTCTTTGCTTCTTACACTCTTTATAATCAAGCCACATAATAGTAACTCTCATACCTCCAAGTATTAAAAACAGTACAGCACCCCAAGGGCATTTCCTACGGGCAAAACAATGTTTCCATAATGTACCCTTTCAATTGAGATAACCCTACCTATGCAAACTGCATCTAGCTTTTTCAGGCCCACCCACTCAATGAAAAGAAAAACACTACCCTAGTTCTAAAAGGGTACGTGTTATTATAGTAGAGGTTTTATCGGATAGGTAAAAATATGGCATATTGACATGTTTTTTGATTAGTTTCCATGCTTTAGCTAGTCTTACAGCTCCAGCTGTGAGATTTTCTATCGGTACTAGACTTGTTCTAGAACCTAAATACTGATAAGGTATAACGAAACAGTAGCTTCGTTATGAGTTAACTTGCAATTGAACTAAAATTTCTAAATCAACATATGAATCAACAATCTGTAAATTATCTACACTATCATTTCCACTCAAAAAAAGTGGTATTATATAGCCAGCACATTGAGAATAGTTTAAAGGTTTATTCCATTCGAGAAAATAATCTTTTGCACATAAATCATTACATTTCAGAATCAATTCTTGCTCAAAAAATTGTTTTAAATCAACTTCTATATGAGTAATATCTCTATAGTTTGGATCAAACTGTAATATTGTAAAAGGTTTATAATTAATAACTGCAAACTGATGATTGAGCCAATCCCTTCCAAAGCAAAATATTTTATCTTTTGCTTGAGGAAATAATCTCTCAATCATTTCTGCATAATTACTAACATCCTTTTGTCCGTAAATCACAAAAAGACCATTATTATAACTTTTACCCCCAAGTTTATCTATAATCTCTTGCAGACTTGAGTGATATGTATTACCATCCAATTCATCTGTTATTATATCTTTTACAAAAAAATTATTAGTAAAATTAGTAAAGTTTATATTAATCACTTATTCTTACCTCATCTATTATAATGTCTTCTGGTAGATTATTTATCTCATGACATATTTTTCTCATTCCATAGATCCAGAGACAGTAAAACGAGTTAAAGTGCGGTAGTAACCGCACTCTACGGTTCCATGGTAGCCGGACACTCCACCTGCACAATCTCCACCTCATCACTATCTATCCTAGCAGCAGTCAAGTGTCCACCCCACAAACATCCAGTATCTAAAGCCAATACATTTTCATCATGGTAAAACCCAAGTGTTGACCAGTGTCCGAAGATGATTTTGAGATCTATGTCTTTTCTATTATCACATTCAAACCAAGGTTTGAGTCCTTTTTCACGTAAAGCATCTGTCGGTGCACCCTTTTGGTCAAAGTCTAGTCTATGGTCGCCATAGCAATAACGCATGCGTGTAAAAGCAGAGACAATGTAACGGTCTATGTCTATACGGCTCGCTTCTCTGTCAAATCGTGTGATGCCATCTTTAAACATTTTTTTAAGCCAAATATCTGCATCATTACCTTGTAATTTTTCTTCTATTCTTTTAGCATAGCGTAGTGCCATACCCAAATCAAACTCAGGAGAGATACCCGCATGTGCCATACAGTAGCCTAACTGATAATCAACATGCAAAAACTTTTGGCATCTTAGCCAATCTACGAGCTTTTTAGCATCAGGAGAAGCAAGGATAGGGTCAATGGTAGGATTGGACTTTTTGATGCCATAGTAGGCTGCTATGAGGGCAATGTCATGGTTGCCTAAGACTACTTCTATGCTCTCTCTAATACTGTAAAGATAATAGAGTGTCTCCAAAGAGTTCTCACCACGATTGACAAGGTCTCCTGCTATCCAGAGTTTGTCGTGTGTAGGGTTGAATTCTATCTTTCCCAAAAGTTCCATCAGAGAGGCATGACACCCCTGTATATCACCAATAGCCCAAACAGCCATTACGCATACCCCAAAGCTTTTTTATATGCTGTAACTTTATCTTCAAACTTCATCGCTGCATAGGCAGATGACGGGGAAGGAAGATAAACTGTCTCTATCTCTAAGTGTGAAAAATGTGTGTGAAAAAGTGCTTCTGACTTCTTGCCTGTAAAGGCTATTTTTTTGATGCTTGGATGTGCTTCTAAAAAACCTGCGATGTCATTGACCTCTTCATTTTCCAAAGAACTGTCAAGTGAGTTGTCACGTGAACACTCTTTCACTATATCCCAAAGCCCCAACTTCGCCTCTTTAAGTAACCAAAGTTTTTGATCTCGATTATTTACAGGGTAGCTTGTCACCGCTTCTAAAATTTTCCAGAACTTGTTGCTTGGGTGCGCATAGTAAAAGTTATTTTCAAAAGACTTGATACTTGGGAATGAACCGAGTATCAAAGTTTCTGTATCTTTGAAGATAATAGGGTCAAATGGATGTTCTAATATTTCACTCAATATATTCTCCTGTAGGGTGTTGTGCCCCACAACACCAAATAATTTAAACGCAATAGTAAACGGTGTTGTAAGGGTACAACACCCTACGGTTATTTACATGCTTTACGCATATTCTGCACTATCAACACCAAAAGTGCCAAAGCTAAAATCTTAGAATTTATCTCTGAACCTTTATGGGTATTCAAAAAAGCCACTGACTTTGTCACTGCTTCTCCCTGCTGCTGCATAGAGAGTATATCTGGCAAATAGTATTGAGAAAAGAGTAGTGCAGTTGCCAATACAAAAAAGGTAGCCACCTGTGTCACAGTGTCACGTTCAAACTTTTTAAACTTATACCCTTCATAGAATGCTACCACTACAATCATCACATTGACAAGATATGACAAGCGTAAAAAATTCTCTGTCATGATCTGCCCTTCTTGAAAACGTGTCAACAAGTCAGTACCCAACCATGCTTCTGTATGGAAAGTCACTGCCATTACTACGATGCCAGCATAAAGCATCGCACCAAGTACAGCACTTAAAAAGATAAGGTACGCCATGGTTACCATTCTAAAGTTTTTTTTCATTGTTTATTTCCTTATTATATACACATATTAAGCCTTACGGCGAAAGTGTGATTATATTCAGATTTCCCTACGTGGTGCGTTAGAAAACGCACCCTACAGGAATTCTATCACAAAACCTCTATCAAAGCCTGCTAGGTCTTTGTAAAACTGTATGGATTTTACTCCAAGTTCATTAACAAATGCTGAGAGTGGTTCTTTTTGGTCGTAGCCCATCTCACAGGCCAGCCACTTAATGCCTCTACTTTTTACATCTAGGATGATTTGTTTAAGTAGTTCATCTCCCACTCTCCCACCAAAAAGTGCCTCTTTAGGTTCATAGTCAACAACATTGGATTCTAGTAAAAAATCTTCTGCGATATAGGGAGGGTTGGAGACTACAAGTTCGATAGGTTCAATCACCTCATCTATGAGGTTAGACTTACGCAGTTCTATCTGTTTCTCTAAACCAAAAGTCTCTATGTTTTTCTGTACCACACGCAACGGTGCATCACAGATATCTGTAGCGATACTCTGTAGTTCAGGAAACTTACGTGCCAAGACGATAGAGATAGCACCTGTCCCCACTCCTATCTCAGCGATACGCGTGATATGCTCTTTTTCTATGATGTCTGCTACTAAGTCTATAAGTATCTCCGTCTCAGGACGGGGAATGAGCACACCCTCTTCTACTCGAAGATGTATATCATAAAAACTGGCTTCACCTACGATGTATTCATAAGGTTCATTCGTGGAACGTCGTTCTATAAGTCCTTTAAACGTATCTACATCTTCTAGCATATCTCTATCATGTGTCATAAGATACATACGGTCTTTTTGTAGATGGTATGCGAGTAATAACTCTGCTTCATATTGGGGGCGTTCACAGGCTTCTTTAAGCTCTGAAGTTGCCCAAAAGAGGGATTGTTTAATTGTCATCTTTATTCACAAAAGAAAATATCCCATCTTTAGGAAGTTCTGCCTCTTCCCCTACTATCGTGTTTGATGCATCAAATCCAAGTTCTTTAAGACGTTCAAGCACTGGTGGGTGGGTGTAGTAAAAGAAAATTACTAAAGGGTGAGACTTTGGAAATGACTTATTTTCCGTTACAAGTTTCATAAGGGCTGAGACAAGATTTTCTTTGCCTCCCATCTCTGAACCAAACTCATCGGCTGCGTATTCGTTGTAACGGCTGACGGCTGACATAAAAGGAGTAAAGACAAAACTAAGTAGTGGTAACAGTAGCATAAGCATCGCTATCTTAACTCCTGCATTTGGGATGACACCCATTTCCAAAAACAGTGCATCTGGCAAATGTCCAAAAAGGTAAAACGCTATAAAAAGCAGTAAACCCATCAGTCCTATGTTTTTCCAGATGTCTCCATGTGTAAAGTGTCCAAGCTCATGTCCTAGAACAGCAAGAAGCTCTTTGGTGTTGAGTTTTTCCACGAGTGTATCGAACAGTACAACGCGTTTAGACTTTCCTAATCCTCCAAAAAAAGCATTGAGTCTTCCATCTCGTTTACTTGCATCCATAACAAAAATACCATTGTTTTGCAACCCCACTTTATCCATCATCGCTGAGATTTTCTCTTTAAGTTCGCCTTCTTCTATGGGTGTAAATTTATTAAACAGTGCCATAAATGTAGGCATAAGCACATTGGCTAACACAGCTACAGTAAACATAGCCACAAAGCCCCATAACCACCATGACTCATAGTTACCTATGATCCATGCCAATAGTGCAAAAATAGCCCCACCAATAACAACAAAGAGTAAAGCAGACTTCAATGTATCAATAACAAACATTTTAGGTGTCATTTTGTTAAAACCAAAGTCTTCGTCTATCTTAAACTTTTGGTAGAGTTCAAAAGGAAGTCCTACTATGAAGTTGACACCAATAAAACCAAACAAAAAGAGTACAGCTTGAAGAATAGTTCCATCAACTTGTACCACAGATGACAACCAAGCAAACCCTGTAAATACCCACCAGACAAACATAAAATAATCTACAAAAGTACTGACAAGTTCCAGCTTCCCATTCGCAACGGCATAGTTACCTGCTACGAGGTATTTATCGCCTGACATGAGTACTGGTGTTTTACGTTTTTCTTGGTTAATGTACCCTATCTGCATGACACCAATATAGATTTTCATAAAGGTATAAATGGAGTATAAGATGATAATGGTTTCTAACATAGAATTCCTTCTAATTAATATATGGTTGGAATATACCTAATCAAGCCTTAAATTTGCTATAATTTCGGCAATACACTTCAAGGAAACACTTTGGCACTCGTTGACCTCTTTAACATTAAAAAACAATATGACATCAAAGTACTGCTCAATGATGTTGATTTTCATCTCAATGCTGGTGAACGCATCGCCATAGTAGGACAAAATGGTTGTGGAAAATCTACACTCATGAAGATAGCCTTGGGGACAGAAGAACCTACAGAGGGCAAACGTGTAGTCAACTCCAGTTTACAAATAGAGATGCTAGCACAACAACCACACTTTGAAGCAGACATCACAGTAAGAGATGCCATACTTGGAGAACTCGCAGAACTGAAAGCGGCTCAAGTAGAACATGCCAAACTGAGCCTTGAAGTTGCCGAAGATTTTGAGAACAAAGAACTCTTAGCAAAACTAGAGAAGACCACTGCCTTCCTTGACCACCATAATGCCTGGAACCTAGATGACAAGATAGAACGTATCTTACAGGAGTTCAAACTCAAGGAGTATGAAAACCGTTTGGTCATTTCCCTCTCTGGTGGAGAACAACGTCGTGTTGCGCTGGCTTCACTTGTCCTCAAAAAGCCTGATGTGCTACTGCTAGATGAACCTACTAACCACCTTGATGTTTATATGGTGGAGTTTTTAGAAGAGATACTACTTAAAGAGAAGTTTACCCTACTCTTCATCTCTCACGACAGGCACTTCATCGATACCATTGCTACACGTGTGATAGAGGTAGAGAACCAAGGCTTGGTAAGCTACAAAGGTGGCTACCGTGACTACCTGGTACAAAAAGAAGAGCGTATGAAGTCTTTGGCAAAAAGCCATGATACCTTGCTTAAAATGCTCAAACGTGAAGAGGAGTGGCTGGGTAAAAGTGTTAGGGCTAGAGAAAAGCGTAACCAAGGGCGAAAAGCCAAAGTTTTTGAACTACGAGAACAAGCCAAGAAAAACCCTACCCTCATCCGTAAGATGCAAGTAGAACTCGAACGTGAGAAGAAAAGCTGGAGAGGAGAAAAGGGGCTAAGCAAACGCAAGATGCTTTTTGATGTAGAGAACCTCAAATATTCCATAGCCAACAAACTTCTTATAGAAAACTTCACCACACGTATACTCCAACGCGATAAAATAGCCATAGTGGGTATCAACGGTGCAGGGAAATCTACGTTGCTTAAACTTCTTCTTGGACGTCTCAAAGCAGATGCTGGACTCATCAATAAAGGTGAGTTTACTATAGGCTATTTTGACCAACATAGAGAGATGCTTAGTGACGAGCATACCCTCATAGAGACTTTCTGTCCAGATGGAGGTGACCATGTAGATGCACAAGGGAAACATATGCATGTCTATGCCTACCTCAAAACCTTTTTGTTTCCCGAAGAGTATATGAATAAAAAAGTAGGACAACTCTCAGGTGGAGAGAAAAACCGTGTAGCTTTGGCACTACTTATTACTAAAAATGTGGAGTGTCTCATACTTGATGAGCCTACCAACGACTTGGACATCCAGACTATTACCATACTTGAAGACAAACTCATCGCATTTCAAGGAGCGCTACTCTTTGTCTCTCATGATAGATACTTTATAGACAAGATAGCTTCTAAACTTTTCATCTTTAAAGGTAATGGTCTTGTAGAAGAGTCTTTCCAAACCTATACAGAATACCTAGAGATAGAAAAAGAGATGAAAGAGCTTGATGGGTTAGAAAAAGAGTTTAAAACACTAGAGAAAAAAGAAGAAGTGTCTAAAGAGAAGAAACAGACAAAACTCACTTATAAACAACAACAAGCCTATGATAAATTGCCAGATGAGATAGAAGTTTTGGAAAAGACGATAGAAGAGATAAATGCATGTCTCTATGACCCGAAATGTTATGAAGAAAAAGGGCTAACAACCTTGAGTGAAGAACTCTCCAAAACGGAAGCACTTTATGAAGAAAAGACTGAAGAATATTTAGAAGTTTTAGAGATTTACGAGTCTCTCTAAGCCTGCGTGGCTTCGCTTCGCTACGACCACTCCAGTTCCGAAGCTACAAACGACAAGCAGTTGTCGTTTGCTTCACGCTTCTCACCAATAAATCACAACGGAACGTCGTCCCCAACGTAACGCACGTCTCAGGTCAAGCCCCATATAAATATCGATACGTTTTCTGTAGCGTTTATTCATTTTATCACGTACTCTATAGTATCCTCTAAGTCCACTAATACGTACCTTCGTACCATTTCGCATACCAAAGCGTGTAAGTAGATCACGAGAAACTGCGATAATTTTCATACCTGGTCTTAAACGATTGTTCCAAGCTGCTAAAAATGGTGTCTTATCCGTTTGATTACCATGCGAAGTATAAGCAGTCGCCGTCACACGAAGCTTATGGGTACCAAAAGCATTAATATCTAGATTATTACCTAATCCTTTATTGTCTTCTTTGCGTTGTTTTGCTTCCATCTTTGCCAAAACATACGGTAATGGTAGTTTCAAGAGCTTCCCCGGACGTATGGTTGTAGCATCTTTAATATGATTAAAAGTCACAATATCCTTGGCAGAGAGTTTAAACATTTTGGCAATAGAGAGTAAGGTATCACCAGACTCAACCGTATAACTTGCACTTGATAAGGCATTCACCATCTTTTGCGTATACGGCACTTTTAACTTTTTCCCTATGCGAAGTGTGGTAGATTTTTTAATACCATTGAGTTTTGTAAGTTGTTTGACTTTCAGGTTTAGTTTTTGTGCTATTCTACTTAGAGAGTCGCCTTTGACCACTGTATAATCTGCATAATGTATTTTCTCTTTTAGACTCTTTTGTTTGTCTATTTTTTGCTTAGGGGGAGAGTGAATTATTTTAATTTTTAAATGTTTAGAATCTGAACCTTTAAATCGTACAGGACGCTCTACTTTTACATATTTTTCTATCATCTGAGCAACAGAGATTACTTTTAGATGATGTTTTTTCTCTACTTTGGGTAAAGTCTTTTCAATAATAAGTTTTTTTCTATCCACATCATAGGCTACTTCTTTAATATGATGAAGTTTTTTACCATAAGGATTACAGGTAGTAATAAACCCGCCTGTAACTACTCGACAGTCAACCATAGCTTTAGCATTAAGTATCTCGAAAAGTCCTACAATAAGAATGAGAATTTTAAAATAATGCTTCAGCATAGACTATGTTAAACCTATAAAAAGTTTAACATCTCTCCTTTAATCTCTTCTTTTTTCACCACAACAGAGTGAATGATAGGCTTAGTAAAGAGTCCATCTATCATAGCAGGAACTGTTACATTTGTGTTTTCACTTACCCATTTAAGTGCTTGGGTATCATCTTTGACTTCATGTCCTAGAGACTTAGCAACAGAGGGAGAGAACTTTGTCCACTCAGCAGTAGAATACACTACAGTTTTTAAGTTTTTATCTCTCAGAGTATCGTACGCTCTCATACACGTGGCAGTATGTGGGTCCATAATGTAACCCTTTTTAGCATATTTACCAACCACTGCTTCACACTCAGCATCATCAGAGAATGAAGCATCAAAGTCTTCACGAAGCAATGCAAGTTCATCAGCAGTAAGTTGATACTTACCATCACTCGCAAGTGCATCCATAAGCTCTTTCGTACGTGCTGCACCAAACTTGTCAAACATAATACGTTCAACATTTGATGATTTTAAGATATCCATCGCAGGAGATTCTGTCTGTATGAGTTCTCTCGTTGTTAAATCATACGCACCATTGTTAATCCAGTCTGTCAAGATATTGTTTATATTTGAAGAGATAAGGATCTTTTCAATAGGAAGTCCTGCTTTTTTCGCATAGTATGCACCTAATGCATTACCAAAGTTTCCAGATGGCACAACCAAATAGATTTTCTCACCCATGCTAATCTCATTTTTTCTTACGAGTTCAAGGTATGAGTGAATATGATAAATAATTTGGAAAATAATACGTCCAAAATTCACAGAGTTCGCTGCTGAAAGTTTTATGTTTCTGTCTGCAAGTTCTGCTTTAAAATCTTCAGAAGCAAGTAAATCTTTTAATGTATTTTGCGTATCATCAAAGTTTCCTTCTACACCAATGACTTTAAGGTTTTTGGCATCTTCTGTAACCATTTGAAGTCTTTGAACATCAGAAGTTCCACCATCTGGGTAAAGACAAGCTACCTGCACACCCTCTTGATTTTTAAACGTCTCTAAAGTTGCCGGACCTGTATCACCAGATGTTGCCGCCATAATAAGGTAATGTTCACCTCTTTTTTGTGCAAGTTTAGAAAGCACATAACCAAAAGGCTGAAGTGCCATATCTTTAAATGCACGTGTAGGACCATGGTAAAGTTCTGAGACAAAACAGTCATCTTCTATTTTAGAAAGAGGCACTGGATTTGAAGGATCATCAAAAGCATCATAGCGCTCAAGTGCAGCCTCAAGTACCTCAGTTTCTATATCTATACCAAACTGTTGTAAAAAATCTAATGCCAATGTTTTATAATGGCTATCAAGATGTCCTTCTAGAAAATTTGTATCTAAGTTAGATAACTTTTCTGGGACATATAATCCACCAAAACTGGCACTTGGGCTAAGTATCGCTTCTGAAAATGGCACAGATGATGGTTTACTTCCGTCATTTCCCCGTGTCTCTATAAATTTCATTTAAAATCCTATGCATGTAATTAACTAGAATTATAGCTAAAAAAACTAAGTATAGCGTTCAATTAAGTAAAGGGATAAGTGATTTTGTAAGATTAAGTATCTAGTGTTCATTTGCTCTACAACTATAGGAGTAGAAGAATGTTTTTTAGGGAAAAGAATGTCAACTATTACAAATAAATAGAAACAAACAAACACTAAAATACTTAGATAATAGAAGAAAATAAACCTTTAAAAAAGGCTAAACTATCTATTGGTAGTCTGGCTATCTACGTGAGACCCTTAGACTTTCCGTACCCACTTCGCAGTAAGTTTGGCTTTTTCAATACAGGGTTACTGTATGACAGAATTATAACAATCTAAAACTTAAACTATGACATTTCCATGACAATTGAAATTTATATATTTTACTTTTGATGGTAAAAAGAGACTATTTCATCACTTGACATTGGTTTTGCAAAATAGTAACCTTGTCCCATATCACAGTGATACTTTTTTAAGAAGTTTTCCTGTTCCTCTGTTTCGATACCTTCAGCAATTACTTTATATCCTAAACTTTGAGATAAGACAATAATTGCTTTAGATACTTCAACATCATGTTTAACCCTAATTATGCAATAGAAATCAAAATTTCTCCTAAAACACAAGTAAAATAAACCTAAAAACAGTGTTACTTTTAGGTATATATAAAAGGAAGCTGACACATCTTCAACATCACAAA
>VCAW01000159.1 GCA_013607775.1 Campylobacterota bacterium
TGATAGACTTGTGACATTTTAAAATCCTTATATTGTGTAAAGATTTTACTATCATGTTTATTAAGCTATCACTTTTTTACTCATGAAACTAGGCAACCATAACGTGGTGAAACTGGACAGCTTTGTATTTGCATTTAGGAATGCAGTACCATTTTTAGTATGAAATGAAATTTAAAGTTTTATACTTAAAAGTATCACACTAAAAAAGGATTTATCATGACAAAAAAATTATTACTTTCTGCTGCATTACTTGCATCAACATTGAGCCATGCGGAACACTCAAAAGAAGATATAAAATTAGAACACAATAAACATGCGCATACTGTTCACTGGAGTTATGAAGGAGAAGGTGCACCTGAAAACTGGGCAAAAATAGACAAAAAGTTTTTTATGTGTAAAGAAGGGGAAAATCAATCTCCAATTGATTTAAAAGGATTTACAGAATCTGAGTTACCTCCTATTACATTTAATTACAAACTTGTTTCCACAGAAATTCTTGATAATGGACATACCGAACAAGTCAATGTCAAAGAAGATAGTAGTATCACTGTCGATGAGATAGTGTTTGACTTAAAGCAATTTCATTTTCATACCCCAAGTGAAAATAACATCAATGGGAAATCATTCCCACTTGAAGCACACTTTGTCCATGCAAGTAAAGATGGTGAACTTGCTGTGGTTGCCGTAATGTTTGAAGAAGGTGTAGAAAATGAAGCACTTAAAGAACTTTGGTCTGTGATGCCTACCGAAGTAGGTAAACATCAAGCTATTGATGCCAAACACTTAGATTCACTTTTACCTAAAGAGAGAGATTACTACAGATTTAATGGTTCACTTACTACTCCCCCGTGTACAGAAGGTGTGCGATGGCTCGTAATGAAAAAACCTGTATCACTTTCAAAAGAACAAATAGAAACGTTTAAAAAAGTGATGCACTTACATAACAATAGACCTATCCAGCCAACCAACGCAAGAATGATTTTAAAATAATCATCTCTTGACTAAAAAAACTCCAGACTCCACATGCTCAGTATGTGGAAACTGGTCATACATCGCAGCATCAGTTACAATATGTGTTTGAGACAATGTTTCTAAATCTCTTGCTAATGTTTCAGGATTGCAAGAGATATAGATAATATTTTCTACCTTTGAAATAAGCTCAATAGTAACACCATCCAATCCTGCCCGAGGGGGATCAATAAGTACCGTAGAGAAATCATAACTTTTTAAATCAATATCTTTTAAACGTGTAAACTCTCGTACACCATTGAGTACACAGTTTTCAACTGCAGCGTGAATAGAACGTTTACTTATCTCCGTTGCTAAGACTTTGTCAAAATAATGAGAGAGTGGAAGTGTAAAATTTCCTAAGCCACAATATGACTCTAAGAAATCTCCATGTCCTACCTTTTTGGCTTGCATAATTGCCCACTCTATCATCTTTACATTTACAGTAGGGTTTGGCTGGGTAAAACCACTTTCATACTGCACATAGGTAAAAGTCCTACCATCAATATTAAGTTTTTCAGTTACATATTCATCTGAGAGAATCACGGCTATCTTTGCATATTTGTACCGAAGCGGACATCAACTTCTAAATTGACTTATTTTTCACCAGCAGGAATCCAC
>VCAW01000160.1 GCA_013607775.1 Campylobacterota bacterium
CCAATCAATAATCCCTTTGGATTTTTAATGTCATTGACAATAAATTGTTAAAGAACTTACAACAATCTCTCATATTGGCACACAAACAAGCCAATACTTCTATTATTGTTTTAGATGAATATTTCATCTTCAAAGTACTCTTCAATCAGAGTACTTCAAAAAGGAAACGAAATTCCTATGTTTATCTCACTTTTTTCTGCGGTTTCAGTTATCTTTTATAAAACGGCTTTGTTAGGATCTATACTGGGAGAAGGAACAAACTACCTTTATAACTGTATTATGGAAAATGATGGAAAAATTTATGATATGAAGTGGCTTGGAAATTTAGGAAGAGGTATTTTAAACCCTATAGGGGAAATGAATAAATACCTTGACAGTGCTTTCAATGCAGCCAATATAGAGATAGGTATTGACTACTCCTATGCACAAAACACAGGGAACTATCAATTACACAACATCAACAATGATGTAGGCATGATACAATCTTATTTCAAATTAAATTTTTCACTCAAATATTAACCCCAAATAAGTTATACTCTTTTTATGAAAAACCTCAAAAACGCACTTTTATTGAAACAACTCTACCAACTTAAGCAACTAGGATACCGATACACTGAGGTAAACCTATTTAAAGAAGAAGAACCTAATCTCTCTTTGCCTAATACTCTTGAATCTTTAGAAAAACAGGCAAAAGAGTGCCATCTTTGTGAACTTAGTAAAAGTAGAAATAAGGTAGTGTTTAGAGAAGGCTCTCTAGAGGCAACACTTATGATAGTAGGTGATTTTCCAAGCAACAGTGATGACAGTGCAGGCAAGATGTTTACAGGACGTTCTGGAGATACGCTGACTAAAATGCTTGAAAATGTGTTGGGACTTACACGCGCAGAGGTTTATATGACAAATATACTCAAATGCCGTGCTTTAGATACACAAACACCCTCACCTACCTGTGCACATACCTGTCACCCCTACTTACTTAAACAGATAGAATTGATTCAACCCAAAATAATCCTTGCTTTTGGTGAGTTGGCATACCAATATTTAACAGGAGATGATAGTAGTATCTCTGAAGTAAGAGGTACAGTACATGAAAAAGAAGCATATAAAGTGATACCTACGTATCACCCTAACTATCTACTTAGAAATCCAAGTGCGAAGAAAGATGTCTTTGAGGATTTAAAAAAGGTAAAAATTTTATTGGATATTCTGTAAAAATGAATACCCTATAAAAAAGGCTTTACGCCTCTTTCACAATCGCTTCAATAATCCAAACAATACTAGGATCTTCAAGAGTTGAAGTATCTTGAGTGATTTCTTCACCTTTAACGATAGAACGTAAAATACGTCTCATAATCTTTCCCGAACGTGTTTTAGGCACATCTGGTACAAATGCCATGGCATCACACAATGCAATCGCCCCAATCTCTTTTTTAATCACTTGATTGATAGCCACTTTGAGCTCATCAGAAGCATCATCAGGGTTTTTCAAAACAAGATAAGCGAAGATACCCTCACCTTTAATATCGTGTGGTTTTCCTACAACGGCTACGGCTGCAACTGCGTCATGTTTCTTAATAGCCGCTTCCACTTCTGCTGTACCCATACGGTGACCTGAGACGTTGATGACGTCATCGGTACGTCCTGTAATGGTAATGTAACCATCTTCATCCATCATCGCACCATCACCAGTGAAGTAGACAGGTTTTCCATCTTTTTTACAGTCACCAAAATATGCTTTTTTGAAACGTTCTGGATCACCCCAGATATTACGAATCATAGATGGCCAAGGTCTAGTGATACACATAAACCCTTTTTCACCTACTGGTGTAGGTGTACCATCTTCTTCAATGATCTCTGCCATAATTCCTGGCAAGGCGAAAGTCGCACATGCAGGCTTGATAGGTGTTGCCCCTGGCAGTGGAGATATCATATGTCCACCTGTCTCTGTTTGCCAGTATGTATCGACGATGGCACACTTAGAGTTACCTACTACCTCGTAATACCATTTCCATGCAGGGGGGTCAATAGGCTCACCAACCGTTCCTAGGACTCTAAGTTTAGAGAGGTCATACTTCTTAGGCTCATCTTCACCTGTTTTATTAAGTAGACGTATGGCTGTTGGTGCAGTGTAAAACTGAGTAATGTTATGGTCTTGTACCATTTTCCATGCACGTCCTGCATCAGGGTAAGTTGGTACACCCTCAAACATCACTGTTGTAGTTCCAGCTGCAAGTGGTCCATAGATAATATAGGTATGCCCTGTAATCCATCCAATGTCTGCTGTACACCAGAATACATCATCTTTTCTAAGGTCAAATACCCACTCCATAGTCATCTGCGCCCAGAGAATGTATCCAGCTGTAGAATGCTGTACACCTTTTGGTTTACCAGTTGAACCAGATGTATAAAGTAAGAACAATGGGTCTTCTGAGTCCATAGGCTCAAAAGGACAGATATCTGACTGTGCATTTATCATCTCATTATAAGAGTGGTCACGTCCCTCTACCCAAGCAATCTCTTCATTATTTCTTTTTACGACAAGTACTGCTTCTACAGACTTTCCGCCTTGGCTCAGTGCATCATCTACCACATTTTTAAGCATATATGGTTTTCCTTTACGGAATACCCCATCAGCAGTGATGACTATCTTCGCTTCTGCATCTTCAATACGATCCTTGAGTGCTTCAGAAGAGAACCCTCCAAAGACAATAGAGTGAATCGCACCTAAACGTGTACATGCGAGCATTGCGTAGGCTGCTTCAGGAATCATCGGCATATAAAGTACAACTCTATCACCTTTTTTCACACCAAATTCATTTTTAAGCAGGTTTGCCATTTTGTTCACACGTGTTGAGAGTTGTCCGTAAGTAATGTGTTCTGCATCACCTTTGTCACCTTCAAAAATAATCGCATTTTGATCTGCTTTTGTATCAAGGTGTCTGTCTATACACTGGTTAGAGACATTTAGCTTACCGTTGGTAAACCATTTATAAAAAGGAGCATCAGACTCGTCTAGCACCTTGTCATACGGTGCTAACCACTCTATCTTCTCATCGGCAAAGCCTTTCCAAAAACCATCATAGTCTTCTATTGCTTTGTTTTGTAACTCCCAGTAGGCATCCATACTTGGGATGGCTGCATCTTTGGCAAATTCTGGGTTTGGGTAATATATTTCACTCATTATTGTTCCTTACTAGTTAATATCGTATTGGGAATATTGTAACGTAAAGTAGCGAAGAAGAGAAGAAAAAAAAGGTAAGTTTGTCAAATTATTTTTAAATAGGAGTAAAATACTCCTATTTGTTACATTTTGTTATCTAATGTTCCACAGCACCCTCTGCTCCAATCCCCGTTTGAGAACGAATATCTTGTGCTTCAAAGGCTTCTCTATCTTGTGTGGCACGTTCTGAGTTATCGGTAATAGAAAAGAACCAGATGGCTATAAACGCTACACTCACAGAAAAGAGTGCTGGGTATTTGTAAGGGAAGATTGCATCGGCATTCCCAAAGATGTCTACCCAAACGATAGGTCCGAGGATGACAAGCACTATGGCTGTGGTCAAACCAAGTATGCCCCCTATTACTGCTCCACGTGTAGTAAGTTTAGACCAAAACATAGAGAGAAACAGTACAGGGAAGTTAGACGATGCAGCGATGGCAAAGGCAAGTCCTACCACAAAAGCGATGTTCTGCTTCTCAAAGGCGATACCAAGTCCTATGGCTATGATGCCTAAGATGACAGTAGCTATCTTGGAAACTCTCATTTCTCTAGCTTCGTCACAGACACCTTTTTCTATGACATTGGCATAGAGGTCATTAGAGATAGCAGAAGCCCCTGCAAGTGTCAGTCCTGAGACTACGGCGAGTATAGTAGCAAACGCCACAGCAGAGATAAAGCCTAAAAAGAAGTCTCCTCCTACGGCATGACTCAAGTGTATGGCTGCCATGTTCTTACCACCTATGATGGGTGAGCCACCAGATATAGCTTGTTTGGCAAGGTCTAGGTATGCGGGATTTTTAAGTACCATTACTATGGCACCAAAACCTATGATAAAGGTAAGAATATAAAAGTACCCTATGAACCCCGTGGCAAAAAAGACAGACTTTCTAGCCTCTTTTGCATCAGATACTGTAAAGAAACGCATAAGTATATGAGGAAGCCCTGCTGTACCAAACATAAGGGCAATACCTAGTGAAATAGCAGATACAGGATCTGAAACAAGCCCACCAGGGCTCATAATGTCTATACCTTTGTCATGCACTTCTATGGCTGTAGCAAAAAGCTTTTCAAATGAGAAGTCAAAGTGATAGAGTACGGCAATCGCCATAAAGGTAGCACCACTTAGTAATAGTCCAGCTTTGATTATCTGTACCCATGTGGTTGCAAGCATACCACCAAAGGTGACGTAGAGTATCATGAGTACCCCTACCAAAATAACGGCATACTCATATGGCAGCCCAAAAAGTAGTTCTATAAGCTTTCCCGAACCTACCATCTGGGCTATAAGGTAGAGAATCACCGTAGCTATGGCTCCAAAAGCCGCCAAAATGCGTATAGGTTCTTGTTGTAGTCTGAACGATGCCACATCAGCAAAGGTGTACTTACCCAAGTTACGTAAACGTTCAGCGATAAGAAACAAGATAATAGGCCAACCCACCAAAAAGCCTATAGAGTAGATGAGACCATCATAGCCTGCCATATAAACTAACCCAGAGATACCCAAAAAGGAAGCTGCAGACATATAGTCCCCTGCTATCGCCATCCCGTTTTGAAATCCAGTGATGCCACCACCTGCAGTATAAAAATCAGAAGCTGTTTTGGTACGTTTGGATGCCCAGTAGGTAATCATCAGCGTACCACCCACGAAAATTAGGAACATGATGATGGCAGGTACATTCAACGTATCACGTGCTTCTCCTCCTTCAATGGTACCAGAAGCGAAAAGTTGTGAAGCAAGTATCGTTAGGAGTGTGAGGTATTTAAACATTTTTAGCTCCTAATTCTGCTTTAATCTCATCTAGCATGACATCATAGACGTTATTTGCTCTGTAGACATACAACCCTGTAATGGCAAAAGAAAACAAGATAATGGCTATACCTATAGGAATACCTATGCTTATCACTGAACCATCTGCTATGGGTACAGCCAGAAGTTCAGGCTTAAAGGCTATGGTCATAATAAAAGCATAGTAGACCAAAAGCATAAGTATAGTAAGCATCCATGCAAAACGACTACGTTTACGCACAAGTTCTTGATACTTTGGATTATTTTTTATTTCATCTACAGTTTGTACTGTCATTTGTTTCCCTTATATTAAAAGTTAAATATAAAGGATAATATCATTTTTTGTTTTGTCGTGGCTTAGAAAAATAATATACTCTTAGCCTACTTTTAGCTTAGCTTGATAAAGTAACTGACCTTACGCACC